>JALUYM010000261.1 GCA_027018745.1 Bacteroidales bacterium
CACAATTTCAATCCGGGGCAAAAAAAAGAAAAAAATGAAAACATACAGTTATAATCGTTCCAAAGAACTTTTCAAGAAAGCCGCAGAAATTATTCCCTGTGGTATTTACGGCCATTTCAGCCCGGCACCGCTCATACCGGTTTCCGATTATCCGTTTTATGTGTCTAAGGCACAGGATGCGCACTTTTGGGACATCGATGGAAACGAATTTATTGATTACATGTGTGCCTATGGCCCTGTTATTCTCGGGTATAATAATCCGGTGGTAGAATCGGCTGCCGAAATGCAACGCGAGCAGGTGAACTGTGCCACGGCCCCCGGCGAAATTATGGTAACTCTGGCCGAAGAATTGGTGGATACCGTGACCATTGCCGACTGGGCCTTTTTTGCAAAGAACGGAAACGATGCTACCACGTTTGCCCTGATGGTGGCGCGTGCTAAAACCGGCAGGAAAAAAATTATCCGGCTCAAAGGTGGTTATCATGGCGTGCAGCCCTGGACGCAGTCGCCAGACCATCCCGGAATTACTTTTGAGGATGCCGGCAACATGCTGTTGGGCGAATGGAACAATTACGAAGTGTTGGAAGACTTTGTCAGGAAAAATCCCGACCAGATCGCCGGTATTATTGCTACTCCCTATCATCATCCTACTTTTGAAGACAATGTATTGCCCGCTGACGGCTATTGGAAAAAAGTAGAAGAACTCTGTCACCGGGAGGGGATTGTGCTGATTGTGGATGACGTGCGTACAGGATTCCGTATTGATGTGCGCGGCACTAACGAATATTTCGGTTTTAAACCCGACCTGATTGCTTTTTGCAAAGCCATTGGCAATGGTTATCCCATATCGGCCCTGGTTGGCACCCGTGAAATGAAAGAAGCGGCTTCCAAAGTTTTTTACACAGGAAGTTATTGGTTTTCAGCTGTTCCTATGGCAGCTGCACTGGCAACTATTCAGGAACTGAAAGAAAACAACGTGCCGGCCATGCTGGCAGACAAAGGCAGGACGCTGACTTCCGGCCTGCAAAAAGTGGCCGAACAAAACGGTTTTCACCTGAAAGTGACCGGACATCCCGCTATGCCTTATATGAGGTTGACAGATGATCCATCGTTGATGCTGCATCAACAATGGTGTGGCGAGTGTACTAAACGCGGAGCGTATTTTACTTCTCATCATAACTGGTTTATTTCGGCCGCCCTGACGGATGAGGATATTGATAAGACGCTGGAAATTGCCGATGATGCTTTTAAAGCCATTAAGAAATAAGACCGTATACAACCAGGGTTTTCAAACAATATGAAAAGGAGTCATTTGCAATACATTCGTTTTTGTCATCCTGAGCGCAACAAAGGAACTCACATGGTTTTGTTAGTTGATAAGATTCTTTACGATGTTCGGGAGGACAAAAAAGTGTGTTTCCCTAAAATTTTAAACCAATCAATCATTTATTAACCTGTTTGTTATGCCATTAACCATTGAAGAATACAACAACCTGCTGCAAACGGCCAAGAAGTTGCGGCACGAAATAGTGGACATCACTATGAAAGCCGGGGGCGCACACATTGGTGGCGGATTGAGCGCCCTGGACATGATGGTAACCCTTTATTTTAAGTACCTGAACGTTGACCCGGATGACCCGGACAATCCTGACCGTGACAGGTTTGTGTTGAGTAAAGGCCATGCTGCCATTGCTTATGCACCTTTGTTGGCTGAACGAGGTTTTTTCGATAAAAAACTCCTGGACGATTTTAACAAATTTAAATCCCCTTTCGGGATGCATCCCGATGCCAACAAAATTCCGGGGTGCGATGTTTCCACCGGCTCGCTGGGACACGGGTTGCCCATTGCCGTGGGCATGGCACTTGGTGCCCGCTTACAGGGAAAGAAGTTCCGTACTTACTGTATCGTTGG
>JALUYM010000262.1 GCA_027018745.1 Bacteroidales bacterium
TTGCCTGGCGAGTTTGGTTTGGGCTATTTCATTTTTGGTTACAAGTAATAATCCGCTGGTATCCTTATCAATACGGTGAACCAGATACCCATGGCCATTCTCTACTTCTTTGGCCTTTTTTTTTTGAAAATAGCCGGCCAGTGCATTCAGTAATGTCCCGCTATAATTGGCATGGGCCGGATGTACTACCATACCTGCAGCTTTATTGACCACGATCACATCCTTGTCTTCGTAAACTACTTCAATAGGCACATCCTCCGGAACAATTTCCGTTTCACGGGGCGGATGGCTTAAAACAACAGTAATAATATCACCGGGATGCACCTTGTAATTCGACTTTCCCGGCTTACCGTTGATAAGGATATTCCCTGCCTTAACTGCGGTTTGTATTTTATTACGTGAAACATTTACAATCCGGTTGAACAGAAATTTATCAACACGCAGCGGTTCCTGACCAGGATCTACAGAAAAACGGTAATGTTCATATAATTCCTGCCCGCCTTCTGACATTAGATACAATTCCTTTTCATCCATTTTTAATGCTTTACAATAAATTTAGCATGATAGATACCTTTCGTCGTTTTCGCCCGAAGCAAATACATCCCATTACTGAGCGAGCTGACATTCAGTAAATTATGAAATAGCATCTGCCTGAGTACAACTTGTCCGAACAAATTATAAACCAAAACCCGGACAGGCATACCCGGCTCCGCACTAATTCCCGAAATATGTAACCTCTCCCGGACGGGATTGGGATACAGTGCCAGTGCGTTTTGCTTTTTGTGAAATAGTTGGCCAACCCCAAGGATCAAACTTTGTCCCAAAACAGGTCGAATAAGCAATGCACCTTTAAAATTAGTTTTATACCAGGCATTGTCAGCAAAATAAAAAATATCATTGCTGGCATCGTGATTGGTATCGAAACCCACATTCAAACTTTGGGCTTGTTGCTGGTATCCCACATAAAAAGTACCGGAAACCACCACTCCCGTATCGAGTTTGTAAGTAGTAAAAGGATAAATACCCTTGTTCCATTTAACCTTAAGATTATCCTGTCGATAAATCTCCTGGCCTGGCTTACCATTGTTGTCACGCCAAACCACCAGATCGAAAAACTGGGAAGGTGTGCCTTTTATCTTGTTAAAGTATATTCGCAGGGCACGCAACGTGTCAGGAACATTTAATTTAAAGCGATAAGCCAGTTTTGCCCCGGCCGGTTCCAAGGTATATCCCAATTCCGGAACACCATCATCGTAAGCATATTCATTATAAAACCCCTGCCGGTAAATCATTGAATCCACCAACGGGGGGGAAACGGAAGAATCAGTGATATAATGCCGTATCAAATAAGAAGCAGTATCGCGGTCATAATCCAGTGAAAAAAGGCTGTTCACCGGCGGACATGCCTGAGCAGCACATCCGCTGTTGCAATTTTCAAAACCTGCCTTGGAAAACGGCAGCAACACACAATTTCCGCCATCATACCCGTAAGCAAATGAACCGTTGATTTGTTTTACACTGTAATAATAGTGGACATCATGAGCTTTCCTGTCGAGGTTATCAATATAAACATGAAAATCAGGAACCAAAGAATTGGTGGGATTAGAACGGTATTGTCTGTAAGGCATTTCGGTATAATGTTTCAGAAAGACAGGATCTTCCCCTGAAAAACCAATGGCCCGGTAGGTGGTGTCACCGGCAGAACGACCTGCATTCAGGTACACATAATCCACGTTCCATTCATCCACATTGCTCTGCCAGCCGGGAATAATATCATTGGCCAGGCTGGCATAATTATAAAACCGAAACTGAAAACCCTTGTAAAAACAGGCTGCATTGCGAACGGGGATCATAACCTGTACAAAATCTTTTCCGTATTTTTTCTTAAAATCGGCCAGCGTCATTCCGGGAGCTTTCCAAACGGTATGCCATTTTGCACCGGGCACAAAGACCGAATCGCAGGGAAACAACAGGCTGTCTCCCCAAACCAGGGTGGAATAATTCACTAAATAAAAGTTGGTATCACAAGGAGGTAAAGCCCGCAGCGTATCACCGGGATGGAGCGTGTCCTGCTGACTTTTAAGATATTTGTTCGCAGAAACCCAAACCGAATCGATATGGGAAAAAACCGTGTCTCCCGTCAGTTCACGGAAGGACAGCACCAGCGAATCACCTGGTTCGGGGGCGTCTCCCGTTCCCTGAGGCTGATAATAAAAGCTCAGATAAACTGAATCAGCCGGCGTAAGCTTTTTAGGAACCGGCGAAAAGATCGAATCGAGTCGCAAAGGCCGGGAAGTCAAACGGTCGGCTATAAAAGGCACGGCACGCGCGTTGCTGTAAATGTTTCCGGTGGAATCAAGCGCATCAAAAGTAACAACCCACTGATTGGGTGGCAGATAACAA
The DNA here is from genome assembly GCA_027018745.1 of Bacteroidales bacterium. Classification (GTDB taxonomy): domain Bacteria; phylum Bacteroidota; class Bacteroidia; order Bacteroidales; family F082; genus Sulfidibacterium. The sequence continues at coordinate 2,404 of JALUYM010000262.1, forward strand.
AAACTATTGTTCACAAAAGTTGACTCTCCCACCCACCGTTTGGGCGAGGGAAAAACACGTGAAGTGGTAAAATCGTCAAAAAAAGGCAAGGCTGGCATGGGCATTGGCTTCAGGGCAGCAGTTTTTAACCCGGGGTGTTCGGCTAAATAGTGTTGAACAACGGGATTATCAGGGAGTCCGGTTAAAAGCTCCTGTGCCTGCATCCCCGGCAAAACAAAGAGCAAAAGAAGCACTATGACCATTCCCCTTTTCATCACGGAGTCAAAGGTTGGTTTGTCGAAACCGGAACCGTATCCTGCTGTGTTGTATCAGCCATCATTTGCCGGATGTATTGTTGAAAATGAAAACTTGTATCGGTACGATACCAAATATCAACAGGGCTTCCCATATCCATGAGAGAATGGCTCATAAAAGGCGGGTCCGTTCTGAAAACCCGGGCACGTACGGTATCATTGGCCAAAACTGTGTCATTGGCAAAAACCGAGTCATTGACAGGAACAGTATCATTTCCCACAATAAAATATTCATTTCCCACATTCAGCGAAGCATAATTCAGGGCTTCGTGGGCACCTCTCATCTTTTTTCCGATAATGAGGGGCAACGGAACAGGCGTAGGATGTTCTCCCCGGCCCACTACCAGGCCAATGGCCGTCCCTTTGGGAATTTTTGTCCCCGTTTCAACGGGTTCACCGTGAAGTAACTGATCGATAACGGCATTTTTGGCAAAATAATCCACATACTGCAGTTTCTGAACACGCAATCCTTTCCCCTCAAGTAACACCAACGCCTGTCGCAAAGAAAGGTTTCGTAAATCAGGCATCGTAACCATGGCAGGAGTTTTGGCCACAATAGTTAAATAAATATGGCGCCCCTGCTTGACCTGGGACCCCGGCAAAGGATTTTGCATAACCACAGAACCCGGCAAGTGGCCTGCATCATATACCGAATCAATTACAATAAAGTCAAAATATTGATTATATCCTTTCTGGTCCAGCTCCGGCAGGGTCTGTCCCGAAAAATCCGGAACGAGATAAACCTCCCCGTGATGCGTAAAAACAGCCAATAACTTAAAGACCCCCCAAAATATGAAAGCTGTTAATACAATGGAAATCAACACATGGAGATAAAACTTCTTTTGTCCCAAAAAATAAAAAAAACCCATTTCTGATTTTTTAATCGAAAGTTTCTTATAAAACGCCTATAATCATTAACTTTGTTCTACAATTAATATTGTATAACAGTCGACAAAGGTAAAAAATATTGGGAAGGAATATGGCTCTTTTCCAACCCGAAATAAAAACTTAAAATCATCGAACCATGAAAAACATAGCCATTGTTTGCGGGGGTTTTTCGGGCGAATTTGAAATCTCCATGGCCAGCGGAAAAATCGCCTATGAAAACATCGACCGTGAAAAATATCGCCCTTTTCTTATCGTCATAAAAGACCGGGATTGGAAATGGATAACTGAAAAGGGAGAAAAAATCACCGTCAACAAAAGTGATTTTACGGTAACAAAAAAGAAAGAGACCATTCATTTCGACGGAGTTTTCAATGCCATTCACGGCACGCCCGGTGAAGATGGCAAATTGCAAGGCTATTTTGACCTGTTGGGCATACCCTATACTTCTTGCGGCGTGGATGCATCTTCACTAAGTTTCAACAAATTCCTTTGCAACCGGTTCATCCGGTCCTTTGGCATACTAACAGCAGCTTCTTATTCCTTCCTGCGTGGTGAGAAAATTAACACAAAAGAAGTTATTGACAAACTGGGTTTGCCTCTGTTTGTTAAACCGGCCGCCAGCGGTTCCAGCGTGGGCGTATCTAAAGTTAACCGTCCCGAAGAATTTGATGCCGCCGTGGAAAAAGCTTTCCAGACCGACAAACGTCTTTTGATTGAAGAAGCACTCGTTGGGCGCGAACTGGCCTGCGGCTTAATGAAAAAAGGCAGGGAATTATTGGTTTTCCCCATTACCGAGATCATCACCCAAAGTGACTTTTTCGATTACGAAGCCAAATATTCCAACGGCAAAACCCGCGAGGTGACCCCGGCCGATATACCGCCGGACGCTGAAACCGACATCAAAACTATTTCATCCATGCTTTACCGGCAAATGGATTGCAATGGTTTTGTACGGTTCGACTATATCCTCACCAAAACCGACCTCTATTTTCTCGAACTCAATTCCATCCCCGGCATGTCGGAACACAGCCTTATTCCGCAGCAGGCAGAAGCTTTCGGCATCACCAAAAAAGAACTCTTCACCTGGACTGTGGATAATTTATTTGAATAGCAAAACAAATGGTTGATTAATAATATTTTATCTTTGACAAACCACCTTACTTTAATTAATTTCCTTTAGCAGTTTATAAAAACTATCCCAAACTATCCCGATTTTTAAAATTTTTCCTTTTATTTGTTCCCCGGTAAACAAGTTGTCAAAAATGAAAAAACGTTATTCTGCCATTTCAGGCACAGGGAAATATATTCCCACGAAAATTGTCCGTAATGAGGATTTTTTACATCACAAGTTTTACGACGAAAAAGGAGAGAAGTTTGAAACCGATACCCAGGAGATCGTTGAAAAATTCGTGAACATTACGGGTATTAAAGAACGCCGTTATGTTACCGACGATTTGGTGGCTTCCGACATAGGGTATTTTGCTGCAAAAGATGCCCTTGAATCATCCGTTATTGATCCGGAAAGTCTTGATTATATCATTTTTGCCCACAATTTTGGAGATGTACCTGCCCACAACCGGCACACCGACCTGGTACCTGCATTGGCTTCCCGCGTAAAACATAAACTGGGCATTGTCAACCCGCATACCATAGCCTACGATCTGCCTTTCGGTTGCCCCGGATGGGTACAGGGCATGATCCAGGCCAACTATTTTATCCGCTCGGGCGATGCCCAGCGTGCCCTCATTATTGGTGCCGACACCCTTTCGCGTATTTGCGACCCGCACGACCGTGACAGCATGATTTATGCCGATGGCGCAGGTGCTACCATTATAGAAGCTGTGAAAAGTGATGAACCGGTGGGCATCCTATCACACGTCAGCCGTTCCGATACCCTCGAACATGCCTTTGAACTCTGGATGGATAAATCCTATGATCCGAAATACTCCGGCAACGAAGTTTATCTGAAAATGTATGGCCGTAAACTTTACAATTATGCCCTGAGTAACGTGCCTTCAACAGTAAAAGAAAGCATTGAAAAAGCCGGCCTGGAGCTTGCTGACATCAAAAAGATACTCATTCACCAGGCCAACGAAAAAATGGACGAAGCCATCATTACCCGTCTTTTCCGGCTTTACGGATTAAAATCTTACCCCAAAGAAATGGTTCCCATGACCATTTCGTGGCTGGGCAACAGTTCTGTGGCCACCGTTCCCACACTGCTGGACATTATTTTGAAAAACGAAATGCAGGGACAACAACTGTTACCGGGCGACCGGATTGTCTTTGCATCCGTCGGCGCCGGATTGAACATCAATTCGATCGTTTACAAGTTTCCTGAGGAATAGTTTATTACAGCAATAAACTATAAATCATATAATTATTAAAAACACTTCACGGAAATTTTCCGAAAGGAACAAAACATTATTTTTCAAAGATTTTACATTATTTTTCCCTGGATTCAGAACCCCGGAGCTATGATTTCCCCCACCGGGTTCCAGTCAATTTCCCCCATACCGTTGGAACGCAGGATTTCGTTGGTCTTTGAAAAATGACGGCAACCGAAAAAACCTTTGTTGGCTGAAAACGGGGAAGGGTGGGCTGCTTTCAGGATAAAATGTTTGGAAGTATCGATAAGTGTTTCTTTTTCCTGTGCAAACCGGCCCCAGAGCAAAAAAACAATCCCGGCCCGCAAATCCGAAATAGTCCGGATTACCTGGTCGGTGAACTGCTCCCATCCTTTTCCCTGGTGCGATCCAGCTTGTCCGGAACGAACGGTAAGTGTGGCGTTGAGCAACATCACCCCCTGGCGTGCCCATTTCTCCAGATTTCCGGTATGGGGTATGGGAATGCCCAGGTCATCATGCAGTTCTTTGTAGATATTTTGCAGGGAAGGAGGAATCCGGATGCCATCCGGAACGGAAAAAGCCAGCCCCTGTGCCTGTCCGCGTCCGTGGTAGGGATCCTGTCCAATAATCACTACCCGCACCGCCGTCAGCGGTGTCAGGTCAAAAGCCGAAAAGATCAGTTTCCCAGGCGGATAAATAATGTGCTTTTTCACTTCCTCCCGCAAAAAAGCTTTTAAACGAACGAAATAATCTGCTTTAAATTCTTCCTGCAAAGCCAGCCGCCAGCTTTCTTCTATTTCGGGAGCAGCATTTGCCATGATTTTTCTTCTTTTTTAACAATAAATTCAACGAAACTATGTTATTCAAATAAAATCTCTTTCATTGTATAAACTTCCGTAATTGTTTGCAAGTTATGAAAAAAATTGCCATTATTATCTCCGCCCTTCTTTTTATTGCCATGTTGGCCACTTCCTGCAAGTCAACCAGTGGATGTGCCGCTTACAATAATGTTAAAAAGTATCAGAAAGAAGTGAAATACTGATTTTTCAGGTTTCCCTAAAAGTTTTATTCTTTGGCCTTTTCTACACCGGAACGTTTGGGCGTGCCCCCTACGGTAGCGTAGGGGTCGGGCTTTCCGCTACTACTCCTCGCTCGTGCCTCGCTGCGGGGTAACCGCTGCAATCCCTCACGCGGAAGAAGACCGGGTATTTAATGGGAGAAACGCTGATTTTTGATGGGCATCATCCAAAAACAACTCCGCTCCGCTCATTTGGATTTGCCTGTCCGATCCAGGCGGGCAATCCGAATGTTACCGGGATGGGGGATTTCAAATCCCCCGCTTCAAAAACCTCCGGATTGCACCCGCCTGCGTCGGGCAGGAATCCGGAGGGACTTACAGTTCTATATTTTGCAAGGTCTCCTTCTTTTAAAAAACAGGAACAGAACCTTGTAAAAAAGATAATCCACCTGTTTTGCACACCGACTCTGCGCATCTTTTTGAACATCCCTTGTACCGTTTTGTGGTTTTTTCACCGCAAGGGGTTTACAATGATGGGAGGAAAATATGACAATTATTCCTTTTCGGAAAAAATTATCATCTTTTATTCAAAAGTAAACCATCTCTTTATCAGCGCATCCCGGTTTTCTTCCCGATAATGATAAAACTCATTGGTAAGGGCGTTATAATGGTAATCTTTAGCCCATTTAGTATGGTGAACAGCAATTTGCTTTACAGCATCGATAATGGTTTCCAGTTCTTCATTTGTCATGGTGGGATGGAGAGAAACGCGGACAAAACCCGGTTTTTGAGAATGATCACCGGTATTGATCAGGGCCGTGATCCGGTGTGATTCCTCCGGACCGATCCCCAGTAAAATATGCCCGTATGTTCCGGCACAGGCACAGCCTCCGCGCACCTGCACACCAAAATGATCGTTCAGCAACTTGACCACCAGGTTATAATGTACGTCATCCATGTAAAACGAAAAAATCCCCAGTCGTTCTCTGGCATTATCGGCAAGGATATGTACACCGGGAATTTCCTGAAAACCTTCAAAAGCCCTTTTTACAAGTTGATGTTCGCGTTTTCGGATAAGCTGGGTGTTCATTTGCTCTTTTACCTCAATGGCCAGGGCGGCCCGCATGGCCTGCAAAAAGCCTGGGGTTCCGCCGTCTTCGCGCAATTCAATGTCATCAAAATACATGTGCTCACCCCAGGGATTGGTCCATTCCACTGTCCCCCCGCCCGGCTGGTCGGGAACACGGCGATGGTACATTTTTTTGTTGAACACCAGCACACCGGGACCGCCGGGACCACCGAGAAATTTGTGCGGTGAAAAGAAAATGGCATCAAGATATTCTTTTTCATTTTCCGGGTGCATGTCAATATCCACATAAGGAGCCGAGGCTGCAAAATCCACAAAAGCCAGACCGCCATGCTCATGCATAATACCTGCCAGGGTATGATAAGGTGGTTCCACACCGGTAATGTTGGAACAGGCCGAAAAAGAACCAATCTTTACCCGGCGGTTTTCATATTTCTTTATTTGCCGGCGCAGTTCATCAGGGTCAACCAGGTTGTTTTTATCCGGTTGCAGGACTACCACATCAGCAATGGTCTCCAACCAGGAAGTCTGATTGGAATGGTGTTCCATGTGGGTAATAAAAACCACCGGGCGCTCCTCTTTGGGGGTGCATTTTTTATCTTCCCATACGGCACAATTCTTAAAACCCAAAATGCGTTGCAATTTGTTCACCACCTCGGTCATACCAAAACCGGCAGTAATAATGATATCATCCGGGCCGGCATGCACATGTTCCTTGATCTTATGATGAGCATAATGATAAGCTTTGGTCATGAGCGTTCCCGTTTCGGAAGTTTCCGTATGGGTATTGCCCACATAAGGACCAATAACTTTGGCTATTTTTTCTTCAATGGGACCATAAAGCCTGCCGCTGGCCACCCAGTCGGCATAAATCATCTTTTTCCGTCCGTAAGGGGATTCAAAATACTGCTCGTTACCGATGATGTTTTTCCTGAATTTTTCGAAATGTGTTTCCAGATTTTGCATATCCTTGATTTTTTAAGTTTTGTAACAGCATAAAAAAACAGCCTTTTTATAACAAAAAGGCTGTTTTTTTATACAATTCTCTTATCAAACAACAAATGTGACAACAACGGACGCCGTTACAACAACAATGGTTCATTATTTTATTTTTTGTATTGCAAATATAATTTTTTCTGCGGATTGCAAACGATGGAGAAAGCAAATAATCGGCGAAGTCCTTTTATCGAAATTCACAGAAAAGGAAAAATGGTTTAAATAAAAGTAAAAGAAATTAAACCGTTCAAAATAAAGACGATATGATATGCCTTCATAAAAAATTTAACGTTCGCCGCTTTTTTTGTAAAATTTGTAACGTTCGAAAGTTCTTAATAAAGATGATTTTATCAATTCCCTACCTTTGTCCACAAGATAAACAGGCTGTTATGATCTTTGTCCGGCGACCGCAAACCGACCCCTATTTTAATCTTGCTGCTGAAGAGTTCCTTTTAAAAAACAGTCAGGAAGACCTGCTCATGCTATGGCAAAACGAGTCTTCGGTGGTGGTAGGCAAACATCAAAATGTAGTGGCAGAAGTCAATTTGAATTTTGTACAGGATAACCATATCCCGGTCATCCGGCGGATTTCAGGCGGAGGTACTGTTTATCACGATCGGGGAAACATTAACCTGACCGTTATTCAGAGGGCAGGAAACCAGAAATACCCTGTTGACTTCAAAAAATTTGCCAGTCCTGTTATAACCTTCCTGGAACAATTCGGCCTTGAAGTAGATTTTAAAGGAAAAAACAACCTTTTGGTAAACGGTAAAAAAATTTCCGGTAATTCGGCACATGTATTCAAAAACAGCGTTTTGCATCATGGAACACTGCTGTTCAACACCAACCTCGATATACTGGAAAAGGCCATCCATCCCCGAAATAACAACATTTTCGATAAATCCATAAAATCTATCCGCGCTTCCGTTGTCAATATTGCAGATTTACTGGATAAACCAGTGACAAAAGATGAATTTTTAGAAAACTTGGGGCAATTTTTAAAAAATTATTATTCCGTTACCACAGAAAATCCGCTGACCGAAACAGAACAGCAGGCAATTCAGAAACTGGCCGGGGAAAAGTACAGCAGTTGGAATTGGAATTTCGGTTACTCACCAAAATATACCCTCAGGCAGGAAAAAGACACAGAATACGGCAGGTTTCAGGTAACGATGACAGTAATTGAAGGAAGGATTGCATCTGTTGAACTGATTTTTGAAGGTAAAAAACTGGAAAAGACCGAACAACAATTACTGGGACAAAAACATGATAAAAACGAACTGCGTTATATTCTGGCAAACAACCGTTTTTCGGATATCATTATCCAAACACTGTTTTAATCATTATGGAAAAAGAAGAACAAATATTGAGAAAGCTGGCCGCTTTTCAGCGGGATTTTGAAGGAGAAATACTGGCAGACAATGCCATCCGGCTCATGTATGCCACTGATGCCTCTGCTTATCGCGAAATCCCCCTGGCGGTGACCTATCCCAAAAATAATGAAGACCTGAAAAAGCTTATTCGCTTTGCCGGCGAGAACCACACTTCGCTCATCCCTCGAACGGCAGGTACTTCACTGGCCGGTCAGGTGGTAGGCAACGGTATTGTCGTAGACATTTCCAAACATTTTGGAAAAATTCTGGAGATCAATACCGAAGAACACTGGGTCCGCGTACAGCCCGGCGTAGTGTTGGATGAATTGAATATGGCATTGAAACCCAAAGGTTTGTTTTTTGGCCCCGAGACTTCCACTTCCAGTCGTTGTATGATGGCCGGCATGCTGGGCAACAACTCCTGCGGTGCCCACGCACTGGTATACGGCAGCACCCGCGATCATACCATAGAAGTTAAAACACTTTTAAGCGATGGCAGTGAAGCTGTCTTTGGCCCCCTGACCAAAGAGGAATTCAACCAAAAATGCGCTTTGCAAAACTTAGAAGGCAAAATTTACCGCAAAATCCGTGACATGCTGCAGGATGAAGATACACGCAAGGAGATCACCCGCCAGTTTCCCCATCCGGCATTAAAAAGAAGAAATACAGGCTACGCGTTGGACCTGATCATGCAAACGGAACCTTT
>JALUYM010000263.1 GCA_027018745.1 Bacteroidales bacterium
ATATTGTTTATTGCCGTAGCGATAATGCCTACACTTCTTTTTTCCTTATTTCGGGCGAAGAAATTATTGTTTCAAAAGGAATGAAAGATTATGCCGGGATGTTGAAAGATTACGGCTTTTTTCGTCCCCACCAGTCATATCTCGTCAATATAAATTATGTAAAAAAAGTGGACAAAAGCGATGGTGGTTTTGTCGTAATGAAAAACAACAAAGAAATCCCCGTATCTTCACGCCAGAAAAAAGGATTGATCGAAATGCTCGAAAACCTTTAACCCCATCCCTTTATTTTTTAGCGCTTTCTGTTAAAACCCTGACGAATTCAAAGTCTCATACTGCAAATTCAAATTAGCAAAAGGAAGACAGAAACGGTGCAGTACTTTTACACCATAATTCTTCATCTAAATTTTTACTAACATGAAAATAAAACATCTTCTTATCATTGTTTTATTTGCTGTCTGGAACCTGACGGCATATTCGCAAACCATTAAAGTCCCTATTAAGAAAAAGGTGGTAAACCAAATTAACAACCGTGCCAACAACAATGTAGATAAAGGGCTGAACAAAGGCTTTGATGCCATTGAAAAAGGTATTGGCGGCCTTTTCAAAAAGAAAAAGAGGAAAAAAAGGCACAGCCATTCAGAAACGGCAACATCTACCGCATCTGCTTCAAATCGCCATGCAACTGCTTCAAACAGTCACTCGGTGGCCAACAGTACAAACCCGCGGTTTACCGGATTGAACCGGGATGCCATTACCGGTCTCAACAATGAAATTATGAAGCGTCCGGTTGTTTATTTAACAAACCATAGTGGTGTGGTGGCCGGACCAGGCAGCGTGTTTGTTTACAAAACATCGGAAGGTAATTATGGAAAAATGGAGATTATTGCTATTGATAAAAACGATAACTACAAAACCACTTTCCGATACGTTACTTATGCTTCCGACGGTAGCATCCTCAGTCAGTCGAGTAATTTCCCGGTGCGAGGTACTTATACCTGTGACTTAGACAATGGCACCGAAGAAGGAACCGATGACAACGCCGCTGATTTTCAGATTGACAGGGAAGATAATATGAACACCCGTATCGGTTGCTATAATGAGGCCGCCATTATCCCCTACAAAGGAAACGGCAAAAGTCCGACACAACCAAAACAACCCAAAGTAGTTTGGTCCAAATACGATTTTGTTCCCGGTCAGACCGTCATTTTTGAAGACGGCCCATCCAAGGATGAAGAAAACGGCGAATTTCCTTCGCGTTGGGATTTGTATGAAGGAGGTGCAGAGATTGCAGAAGTAGATGGGGCGCCTGTCATCACCTTTATCAGCGATGGGAATATGTATCGAAAAGGAATCGTTCCTTATTTAAAAAATCCTGCCGAAGATTATTTGCCGGAAGTATTTACCATTGAATTTGATGGATACTTTAATCCCAAAGTATACAATGAAAAATATTACATAACACTATATGATAGGAAAAATCAACATAATGATGGCAAACTAAAACAAATAGAATTCGGGGTAAATGATGTTGAATTTGACGTTAGTTCCTCCGCACTAAAGGGAAAAGACAGGGGCAATTGGGATGAAACAGGCGGTTGGAGACACATGGCAATAGCCTATACAAAAGGAAAATTAAAAGTTTACTTGGACGACCAGCGCCTCATAAATGTTCCGCATATGGCAGGAAACCCTACCGGAATAACACTAAGTGCCAATAGTAATGATATGTATGTCAAAAATTTCAGGGTGGCTAAAGGTGGCGTGAAATATTATGATAAAGTACTTACTGATGGTAAAATTATCGTCAACGGGATTAAATTTGATGTAAATAAAGCCACTCTGAAACCCGAAAGCATGGGTCCCATCAACAAGATTTACAAACTGATGGTGAAATATCCCGACCTGAAATTCAGCGTGGAAGGCCATACTGACAGCGACGGTGATGTGGCAACCAATCAGAAACTTTCCGAAGCCCGGGCCAAAGCCGTCATGGATAAACTTATCGCCATGGGCATTTCACCTGACCGCCTGAAATCAAAAGGCTGGGGCGAAAGCAAACCCATCGACACCAATGCCACGCCCGAAGGAAAAGCTAACAACCGCCGGGTGGAATTTGTTAAATTTTAAATGGGAATTACCCTTTTTAAAAGGTGCCGTTTCTGAACGTTCCCTTTCCCCAAACCGGTGACAAATCTGAAATAGTTACCAGGAAGGTCTTTTAAGCTGTTGCTATTGAAAATAATTTGAATATAAATCAATTAAATATGAAGAAGTTAAAAACAATAATTCCAATATTCTCGTTTTTTATGGCAATGATTTTTATGCAGGGCTGCATAAATCATATCGACCGTACCGGATTTCTGCCTCCTGTAAAAATCCAAATTCCCGATAAGGTAAAAAAAGACACTGCTACCGTCAATTTTATCCGGTCTTCTGAAAAAGTAATCAACGAACTCTCTGATAAAATGGAATATGTGGCGCTGAACGGGAAAGAAATTTTGAACAAAAAAGACCAGGACCTGACTGTTATGGACAAAATTAAAATGACCAAACTAAGTGTTCAATTTATGTCTGCAGGCTCTTCTCTGGTGAATGAAATGGAAAAAATTCAACACTATATTGATCAAAAACAAAAAAAAGGAATAAGTAAAATGGATTTGAAAGCTTATGAAGCTGTGGAAAAGGCCATTGAAAAAAGGATCAACCAGCTCAATAAAAAATATAAGAAACTAATTGATTAACAAAAAATTAAAACAAATGAAAAAAATTATGATTTTCTCCCTGGCGCTGGGCCTGTTGTCTTTTATGACTTTCGGGGCGAAGGCGCAGGAACACATGAAACGTTACAACATTGCATCAGGAAAAATTACCTACAACATCAACTCACCGCAAGGTACAGGTACAAAAACTCTGATTTTCGACAACTATGGCCGGCGCGAATCCGTTCATGAAACGGTGCAAAAAAACGGGAAAACGGTAAAAGATCAGTTAACTTTATTGAACAACGGCAAAGCTTATACAGTTGATCTGCTCCATAACACAGGAATGGATATGTCTGGAAGGACCGGTATGGCCATGGGCATGGCAGCTGCCGGAGGCGGTAACAATATGGTTGCCACCGGCAAAAAAATGCTGAAATCCATGGGAGGGAGAATGACCGGACACCAGAGTTTTCTGGGCAAAGATTGTGAAAAATGGGAACTTGGTGCCATGGGGAAGACCAGCATGCTCATTTGGAAAGGTATCACCCTGAAAACCGAAACCAGTATTATGGGCATAAAAACATCACAGGAGGCAACTTCTGTTCACACCGGACTAACTTTTGCCGATGCCGATTTCCAGCCGCCTGCCGGTGTGAAAATGGAAAACCCAAGAATGCAAGGCATGGGCGGCATGCAAATGTCGGATGATGACAAAGCCCAGATGAAAAAACTTATGAATATGTCGTATGCCGACTTTAAAAAGCAAATGAAAAAAGATAACCCGAATTTATCGGAAAAAGAAATACAACAGGCCTACAATGTAATGAAACAAATGGGGAAATATATCAAATAATCCCTTTGTCAGGACATAGTAAATTAAATTTTGCCCGCATAAATTCATGCGGGGGCAGATTCGAAAAGCCTTATGAGTAGATAAACAAATTAATTAAAATTAAAATTAAAATTATGAAATGGTATTTAAAAGTTTTACGTCAGTATGCCGACTTTGGTAGTCGTGCAGGAAGAACCGAATTTTGGATGTTCATCCTTTTTAACATTATTTTTTCCCTCATAGCCAATGCCCTGGATTATGTTTTTGGTACTGTTTATGTTTTTGCAGGAATTTATGGCCTGGCTATGCTGATCCCCGGACTGGCCGTGAGTGTTCGTCGTTTGCATGATGTAAATAAAAGCGGTTGGATGATCCTGGTAAGTCTCATTCCTTTTATCGGTATTATCTGGTTGCTTGTACTTATGATCATGGAAGGTACTCCGGGTGAAAACCGATTTGGCCCTCAACCCGATGAGGTACTTGTAGTTGCATAAATATCCTGAGTGTTAATGAAAATGCTCCAAAAGCATTTTAGAAAATTTATGTCAACATAAAAAAACTTTTTAAATGAAGTATGCAATCACATTTGCTTTGGCACTGATGTTTTCAACGGCCATGGCCCAAAATAATAAGATTCCTGTTGCCGGAGACTGGCTGTTTATAAAAATGGAAACCATGAAAGGCATAAGGAATATTTATGCACCGGTCTCTTTTCGTCCAAATGGCGATTTCCTGGCCATGGGTATAAAAATGGGTACCTGGAAGTGCCATGGGAAAACAGTTCAGATTGCTTCCAGGCAGTTTAAAGTTGCTAATGGTGACAACAAAGTACTAAAATTAAACAAAGACGGGATGGTATTGGAGAATACCGGAACAAAAATGTATTTCCGGCGCTTGGACAGAGAAAAAGTGATGGCTCGAAACAAAGCCTCCGGACTTGTGGGTACCTGGAAACTGGCTTCGGATGATCACTCGGTTTTACAGCTTCTGGTCTTTAAAGCCCCCGATAGTCTCTATTTTATTGAGAAAGAGCCGGGTTCCACCTCACAGGCCAGCGGTTCGTGGATTTACAACAAAAACGACAACTCCTTGATTGTAACTATGATGGGGTACAGAACGGATTTCCGCGGACTGAACAAAATTATTCTGGGGAAAGACAGTTTTACTCTTGAGAATAATGGGAAAACCATCAAAGCAACCCGGGAGAAAACAACGGGAAAAATCGAACATCTCAACTTTAAAGATAGCGATTTTTATGATGCCGACGGTAATTTTAAATATGAAGATGATGAAAACAAGGTGCCGTGGAACAATCCGCAGGCCATGCTGGATTATTTGACGACCATTCATCAACTGGATTACAAATATTCTGTTTATATCCCTGATGCCAATATGTTTAAATCGAAAATGTTCAAAGCCGGCGTTACTGCGAAAGACAACGGAGAAAAAGTCTGCGTGGATTATATTTTTAACGGATACGATAAAGCGCATTTGCCAGATGACACGTCACTTCCTCCCAACTGTTACGATGAAGATTCCTACAACAAGCTGTTTCCGTTGAAAGAAGCGGATTTCAGAATTGCAGGCAAAGAGCAGATTACCACGCCGGCCGGCACTTTTCAGTGTACGGTTATTGAAGCCCTCGGCGATTTTGACACCATGGAAAAGTTGTGGATGATTGATAACAAACCCGGCGTTTATGCCAAAATCATCATGGAGAACAAAGACCCCAGTTTCGGATTTTATAAAGTGTATGAGTTGCAGGGGATACATTAAAAGCAAAATAAAAGGCTGTCATTTCGACGACCAAAGGGAGGAGAAATCCCCCGAGAGCAGAATTACTCTCTTGGGAGATTTCTCCCTCCGGTCGAAATGACAATAACACTAATCTCAAGATGAAAAATAAAAGTCATGAAAAAATTATCATTTCTCTTTTCCATTTTTATCATTATTGTAATGTCCGCTCAGAAAGTTGAAGGACAACAGGAAAAAAATACAACCACTTCCAATATTGAAATTCCTGCAGACTTTTTTAGCGGAATGTTTCGCGCAGCCAATGATGATTTCCTGGTAGCCTGGCACGGTGGGGTAAAAGTGGTAAGTGTTTCATCAGTACAAGGTCAAAAAAAATATGACGGAAGTGTTAAGTCTTTTGTGGATCGATTGAATGAAGGATATGACCGGATTTTTCAGAATTATTTTTACTACAACATGAAAGACGGGAAAAAACAAATTGTTTCACCGGATGGGAAAGTTTGGGCAGCCCGTTGCGGCCTGAAATCCAGTAATAATATTAATATTTCCCCGGTAACAGGTAAAGAAATTAAAGGATTCCCGGCAGATATTACTTCCGATGTGTGGTCAAAAAATTTTACATTCAGCAGGTCGTTCAGAGATCCGAAAACAAACAAAATCACCGTATTGCATTATAGGATAGAAGCTGTTTCTATTTACTATTATCATAAAAAACCAACCAGTTTAAAGGGAACAATAAAAAGGGATGATGATTATAAACTTTGTGGAAAGGTACTTTTCCAACGGCTTGGGCCTGGTCTTGGCGGTCGGGTTATTGAAAATACAAAAGTAGAAAATGATAAGTTTGATTTTCAGGATAAACTCCACCGCGGGGATTATAAGGTGTCTTTTATATGGCCCCACGGAAGCGAATGGATTACTTTAGAAAAGGATTTCGTTTATAATCCTACCGGTCAGAATATGAAACCGGATTTTAAGGTGCCTGTGCATACCGGTGAAATTGAGGGGAATGTTAAGTATAAAAATACAGGAAAGCCGGTAAAAAATTATCCGGTAAAAATAGTCCCGGTTTGTGCTTCCTCCGGATTGCCGGAGAAACAGACTGTAACAGACCAGGATGGTAAGTACTCTTTTACGGATGTTCCGGAAGGGGAATATTTTGTGGTGGTAAAAGGTGCAGAAGACAGGGATGCCTTCCTGACCGGAAAACATGCGGACAAGATTAAGCCGAAAGATTCGGAAGTAGATGCCAAATACGACGTCTACGCTTACTATAACGCCCCGGGTTTTGTGAAAGCCGGTGTTGTCTGGCGCAATGCAACCATTCGCTTTCCCGGGGAAGGTGAAAAGCCACAGGTTTTTGACGTTATGGCCTACCAGAAAGCAGGCGGACATGGAGTACCCAAAGGAACAGATGGCAAACAGCTGCATCTGCCGTATTCTATGACCATGCCCATGATTGGGAAACAGACCTTTTATGGCCATCCGGAAAATGAATACGAAACTCCCGAAGTGTTGTACATCAAAAGTCTTGGTGCCATTCCCGCATTCAGACTGAACAAAAAACACAATGCCCTGAACAGTTGCCATATTGTAAGTACAAACGGAGGTACTGCCCACCTTGAGTTAAGCATTGACTTGTCCGCCGGAAGTGATGGGGAATATCCCGAACAGTTCAGGATTTACTGTAACAACACCCTTGCCCATGCTAACCTTCCGGCTTTTCCCATAAATTTCAAGGTTATAACCTTTACGAAAAATGATATTGCTCAATTTAAAAAATTTGAAAAGGTGGAAAAAACCGTTTCCAACGGAAAAGCAACATTGAAAGTTATTTTTAAACCTGACGAAAAATAACAACCATCAAAAAACATAGCCCTTATAATAATTGATACGCTATAAAATAACGGTTTTAAGCAATGTAAAGATATTCGTAGGCTGAAATCCTGCTATATACAGACTTTTCGTTGCGTTCGGGATAACAGAATCAGGTTTTGCGTAAAGATTATGGCCTTTTTACCTGGAAATCTCAACCACAGCCATTCCATGCTATTCATGCATACCCCATTTATTTTCAGAATGTTATTATTGATCTATTCAGGTCAGAAAGGAAAAAAATGAAGGTATATCACTTAATAAAAGTACAGATAATATAATAAAATATAAAAATAATAAAAAAAGTATATATAGATTGTATTATTTAGAAAATTATAACAGATTTCTATAATTTGCAAAAAAATCTCATTAACAAAAAAAAGATAAAAATATCTTCAATTTTAAGGATTTATTCATCTATTTTTATTCAAAGTTGATAAAAAAATTACGAATTGGCTTTAAATTTAATCTGTTAATTATATAACAATAATAATTAAGTTTTTCTCCGCAAACGTTTTTAACAGACCATTGATTTGAATGAAAAAATTTCTTATGAAAAACATATTACTCATTATTTACATACATAAATTATTGATAAACAGTAAATAAACGATATATAATGAATGAAAAACTAAAAAATTCTTTAAAACAAATTTATAAAAATGTTGATTTATTATAAAAAGTAATTAATTTTGAGGTGTTCAATTAATAAAAAAAGCATAAACAAAATGGAACGTTGTTCAAATTATGAGAAACAGTTTCTGAAAAATGAAAAATCCGGGGTTCAGAGATTACGGTGTGCCATTAAACAAAAACATAATTATACCGGATAAAGCCTATAATGTGATCAGTTTATTATAAATTGTGAAAGGCTTATGAACAAAAATCATAGGCCTTTTTTGTTAAACAAAATGAAATGCTATGAAAAAAATTGAAGCCATTGTTCGCAAATCAAAATTCGAGGATGTTAAAAAAGCTTTGTACGAAGCGGGTATCGAATGGTTTTCCTATTGGGAGATTACCGGCCTTGGAAAATCAACCGAAGAACAGGTAGTGCGGGGACAGGTGTTCGAATCACATTTTATTCAAAGGTACATGCTTTCCATTGTGCTTCGTGACAGGTTTCTGGGTACAACTATCAATGCAATAATAAAAGCCGGGAGGACCGGGCAAATGGGAGATGGGAAAATCTTTGTTTACGATATTGATGAAGCTTATCGCATCCGTACGGGCGAAACCGGTCCGGAAGCTTTGTACAACAAGGAAAACGGAAACGGTATAGCAAAATAATTGTTAGAAAATTTTAAAAAATAACAGTCATTCTGAGCAACGCGAAGAATCTCAATAAGTTAAAATGTCGCTAACATATTCTTCATTATGTTCAGGATGACAAAAAGGTTTATAAATATTATTCAGGGATTTTATAAAGAAAACGTTATGAAACATTTATACAAATTTACTTCGGTTTTTTTTCTCCTGGTCCTTCTTCCGCTTTTTGCAGATGCAGCACCCGTTACACCGCATTTAAATACCGGCGATACGGCTTGGATGATGGTCGCCACGGCGTTGGTCATGTTGATGACCATCCCCGGACTGGCACTGTTTTATGGCGGATTGGTGCGCCGCAAGAATATTTTGAATGTTTTTATGCAAAGTTTTATGCTCATGGCAGTCATTAGTATTGAGTGGGTGACAGTGGGTTACAGTCTTGCTTTTGGAAGTTCAACCGGGGCGCTGGCTCCTTTTATCGGAGGTTCCCATTGGTTTTTTCTGCACGGTATTCATATCGGGGATATAAGTCCGTATTTTATTTCTCATTCACAGCCTTCCGGTGAAATAATAAACGGTTCACCAGTGATGGTAGGAACCATTCCGCATATTGCATTTATTCTTTTTCAGATGATGTTTGCCGTGATTACCCCGGCATTGATGATCGGAGCTTTCGCCGAAAGGATCAAATTCAGGGGGTTTTTAATTTTCTCTGTGTTGTGGGCATTAATTATTTACAATCCTGTTGCTCACTGGGTTTGGTCGTCCGATGGCTGGCTGGCCCGAATGGGGGCGCTGGACTTTGCGGGAGGTACAGTAGTGCACATTAATGCCGGTATTGCTGCCTTGGTCATGGCCGTCATGCTTGGCAAACGGCACGACTACCAGGGACATGCCGTGCCCCCGCATAATATTCCATTTGTCGCCATTGGGGCGGCATTGCTGTGGTTTGGCTGGTTCGGGTTCAACGCCGGCAGTGGGCTGGCGGCGGATGGCCTGGCTGCTAATGCCTTTCTTGTTACCCAGATTGCCGCTGCTACTGCTGCCCTTACCTGGGCTTTGCTGGAGTGGTTTATCGGTGGAAAACCGACATTGGTCGGGGTGGCCACAGGAGCAGTGGCGGGACTGGTAGCCATTACACCGGCAGCCGGATTTGTAGGCGTTTCCGGTGCTTTGATTATCGGAATGACGGTTTCTGTTGTATGCTTTGTGATGGTGGCTTATGTGAAAACAAAATTAGGCTACGATGATACACTGGATGCTTTTGGCGTTCACGGAATGGGGGGCATCGTGGGAGCCCTGCTGACCGGCTTTCTGGCTTCTCCACTGGTGCAGGGCGGGGCCAAAGGCTTTTTTTATGGTAATCCTCACCAGCTTACCGTACAGACACTGGCCGTATTGGCCACTTTGCTTTATTCCGGCGGTGGTACTTTTGTACTGTTCCTCGTGGTGGACAAACTGTTCGGATTGCGTGCCACACCCAAAGAAGAAGCTATTGGCCTGGATGAAGCCATGCATGGCGAAACGGCTTATACTGTATTTGATTAAGATTTAACATTTTACAGCTCCTCCGGATTTGCAATCCGGAGGTTTCTGAAGCGGGGGATTTGAAATCCCCCATCCCCATAACATTCGAATTACAAATCCGAATGAGCTAACATCCGCTGACTTTAGGAATATTTTTACCTAAACGACAAAGTCGGGAAGGAACCTAAAAGAGCTTATGTTGCCAAAATCAAAAACTATCCCTCAGCTTTTTCACTTCCCGCAATTGCCGGTACAGTTTCTCTGCCTGCGGGTAGTAAAGGCTTTGTTGCCCGTCCGAGAAAGCTTTTTCCGGCGTTTCGTGGATTTCCATGATGACGCCATCGGCGCCGCTGATGACACCAGCCAGGGCCATGGTGGGGACATATTTGCGAATGCCCACGCCGTGCGATGGATCCACAATGACCGGCAGATGGGTTTTGTCTTTCAGGATGGGAACGGCGCTTAAATCCAGCGTGTTGCGGGTGGCGCGTTCAAAAGTGCGGATGCCGCGTTCACAGAGCAGAATTTTCTCGTTCCCACTGGAGAAGACATATTCGGCCGAGTACAACAGCTCGTCGATGGTACCCGAAATGCCCCGCTTAATCATAACCGGTTTGTCGGTTTTGCCCAGCACGTCCAGCAGGTTGAAATTCTGTGAGTTGCGGGCACCCACCTGAAAAATGTCCACGTAGTCCAGCATGGGCTCTACCTGCGACACCTGCATCACCTCCGTAATGACTTTGATGCCGTTTTTGGAGCAGTGTCTGTGGAAAAGTTTCAGCCCTTCAATGCCCAGCCCGCGAAAAGAGTAGGGCGAACTGCGCGGTTTATAAACCCCGCCGCGCATAATCCGGATGTTGTTCTTTTTCAGGTGGTTCACAATGCTGACAATTTGCTCTTCGCTTTCGATGGCACACGGCCCGGCCATGATGGCCAGCTCTCCGTTGCCGATGGTGATGCCATCGCCCAAGTCGATGACGGTGTTGTTCAGTTTCCATTTGCGCGAAACCATTTTGTAGCTGTCCGAAACGCGGTGGATGTCGGCAATCCCCGGCATGTTCCCGATTTCCCTCAGGTCGAATTCCCCGGAAAGGAT
>JALUYM010000264.1 GCA_027018745.1 Bacteroidales bacterium
TCTGTTTCAAAAGTTTCGTAAACGGAGTTCCTGATAAAGTAAATGTTAATTGAGCCAAAAATGACTACCATGAAAATTAAGGCAATGGAAAATTTCCAAAATAATGGTAGGAATCTTTTTTTCATTGTTTAATTATTTTATCCATGCGTCGGATTGAGTTGTAAAGCGAATCGTTAGCAGGGATAAACCGGTCTATCATTAATTTTTTCAGAATTTTAATACCTAAAGGGTCTTTATCCATTTGGTATAAGATACGTTGTAGCTTCTTCAAGGTAGAATCCGGAGTAAAAGGCGGGACAACAATAGGAGGGATTCCAAAGAGTTGAGATTTTTCAATAATCCTAATGTTTTTCAGTTGCTCCGGGTGAGAGTACTTTAAGTAATCAAATATTAAGCCATCAACCGAAGCACCATCTACAATTTGTTTTGCAACAAGCTGAATAGAAATATCGTGAGCATATGTAAAAACGTAATCCTTGAAAAAAGTTTTTTTGTTATAACCAAACGCCTTTATCCTGCTAATAGCATAAAAATAACCTGTGTTGGAAAGGGGATCGGTAAATGCAAATGACTTTCCTTTCAGGTCTTCAAATTTATTGATTCCGGAATACTTATAGGTTATAATATAAGCCTGATAGGTAGGCCTTCCATTTATCACAGGAATAGCCACAATCTTAATCGGATAACCGTCCTGGCGATCATTCACGTAAGCGCCCGAACAAATAAAAGCCATATCAACCTGATGATTGTTCAAAAGTTCATTAACCTCAGAATAGGTTTTCCGTTGTATGATCTTTATTCTTTTGTTAGTCTTACCGGATATATACCCAAATAATGCTTTGTAGTAAGCAAAAGTTTCTTTTGGAGAGATCATTGCCGAAACAGCAACCTTCAGATAAGGAACAGTATCCGTCGGCGAATAGGTCGTGTCCTCAGCATTTGTGTCGTTCAGGTTGATTCTGACAGTATGTTCGTTTCTTTTTGAAGAGGTAAAATTACAGGCAGACAAAAGGCTGAAACCAAGGATAATCCAGACCAGCCGGAATAAAAGACCATGGTAAACCCTTTTCCTGTTTTTCATAATGCAGAGAAAATACAATAATAATATCTCTGCGAAGATAAATATAATAATGTCAGTCTCTTATATCCTTTGGATATTTTTTCAGTTTTACTAAAAAAGCCGCTAACTTTACGATTAGCGGCTTTTTTGGAATATGAAGTTTTATTACTTATTA
Source organism: Bacteroidales bacterium (assembly GCA_027018745.1). Taxonomy (GTDB): domain Bacteria; phylum Bacteroidota; class Bacteroidia; order Bacteroidales; family F082; genus Sulfidibacterium. The sequence goes on from JALUYM010000264.1 coordinate 1,236, forward strand.
GCTGGGTTGGTGCCCGAGGCATCTTTTCCACTTGGATAGGCAGGTAAATCCTTTGGCGGTTGCGGGAGAACCATTGGATGTTCTTTGATTTTTTTCATCAAATAATTGATGGCAGTATCCAATTGTTTATCCTGTCCTGCCATGACCTGTCCTGGCAAGTCATCCACACGGATATCGGGGCTCACACCATGGTTTTCGATAATCCATTTGGAATCCAGACCGTAGATGCTGTTTTGGGAAACAACGAGTTTTCCTCCGTCGGTTAATGTCCAGACATTACTGTAACCTCTCACTCCGCCCCATGTTCTTGTTCCAATCAATGGACCCAGTCCATATTTGCGGAAATAATAAGGGAACATGTCACCGTCAGAAGCTGAATAATGGTTGATAAGGGTAACCTTGTATCCGTTCAGCACCTGCCCCGGATAACGTTCGGCGGCACCAACACGGTTTGTGCTCATACCTATTAATATGCGCCGCAGACGTTCCAAAATAATTTGGTCAATAAATCCACCCCCGTTAAAGCGGTCATCAATAATTAGGCCTTGCTTGCTAAGTTGCGGATAGAACTGGTGGATAAACTGATCCATCCCAAGTGCTTCCATATCAGATAGGTAGATATAACCAATCTTTCCATCGGATTTTTTATTTACGTAATTTCGTTTGGTCCGTATCCAGTTCAGCAGGCGTAAATTCAGTTCGCTGGCGATGGGTTTGACAACAACAGTATGTTTCCCTTCACCAGAAGCTGTATTGGCCAGTGTCAGGGTAACTTGTTTTCCGACAGTATTGACAAACAGACTGTAAGGATTGGTGGGGGCTTTCAGTTGTTGGCCGTTCACAGCCAGCAGATAATCGCCCTGTTTGGCATTGACACCGGGTTCGGTAAGAGGTGAGTGGTACCCGTTACGTGTATTGTCGCCCCGATAAATTTTCTTAAAGTAATAACGGCCTGTTGCCTTGTTTAAACCAAAATCAACACCCAGCAGGCCGGTGGGATTATATTTTCCTGTGTAATCATCGTCGCCACCCCAAACATACGTATGTGAATTGCCCAATTCTCCAATCATTTCTCCGATCAGATAATTCAGGTCTTCACGCGAGCCGATTTCGGGAACCAGTTTACCATATTTTCTGCCAATTGCTACCCAGTTCCTGCCATTCATTTTTCTGTTATAGAAATAGTCGTTGAAAAGACGCCAGGCTTGATGATACATCTCTGCCCATTCGGCTTTCGGATTAACCAGTGTTTTCATTCCGGACAGATTCAGGGCATGAGCGCCACTTCCGTTGGTTGCTTTGGCAGGGATAATAGAGAACCTGCCTCTTTGAACGTATAAAATGGTACTGCCGTCAGCACTTAGCACATAGGCACCCACATGGTTGGGAACGACTGTTTCTTCCTTTTTCTTGGTAAGATTGTAAACTTTCAATGCAGAAGTTCCGCTACCGACTAACGGACCTTCAATTGTCTGCAACGGACCTGTCTGGAAATAGATATTATTTCCGGCAGCCTGCAGATTGCCATAGTCATTAGCAGGGATAGGCAAAGGAACAGCCCGTTGCATTAGTCCTGTCAGGTCAATGGTTACGGGTGCGCTGGCTTTCGGTTTCCAGGGGCCTGTAACTGACGATTTCTTTTTGTTAAATTGAGGAATACCTGTATCCGTTTGGGGGGCAAAGGGTGATTTCTCATTCTTTTGCAGTGTAGCCACATAAATGCCATCCATTTTTAAGGTAGCTACATTGAATTCTGTTTCACTAAAAGTGGGATTTTCATGTCTGGCAGATATGAAATAAAGGTATTTGCCATTGGGCGAAAAAACGGGATTATCGTCGGAATACATGCCCGTACTGATCTTGGTGATTTTATGGTCAGCCAGGTTGTAAAAATAGATTTGTGATAACCCGCTTTTGTTGACTTTGGAATAGGCCAGCCATTTTCCATCGGGAGACCAGCTGTAATCGTTGATGGGACTGAGTTTATCCTGATCAATCCGGACAGCTTTTTTATCCTTGATATTGAGATACCAGAGCTGGTGCAGGTTATCTGCAAAAGCAATTTTGCTGCTTCCGGGGCTCCACACCGGATTCAGGAAATAACCGGTTTTAAAGTGGGTCAGGATTTCCTGTTTTCCGGAGCCATCGGCAGGACGCATGGCCAGTTCGTTTTTGCCGGTAGCGTCGGTCAGGTATACCACCCATTTCCCATTAGGTGACCAGGCTGCATATTGTTCCTGGGCATTGGAGGTTTTGGTGATATTGTGAATGGCCCCGTGTTTGGAAGGTACTGTAAAAATGTCGCCCCGTGCATCGAAAAGGGCTACTTTTCCGTTGGGAGCAATATCAAAACTGCGGATTTGTTTGTTAACTGTTACCCAGCGCGGACGTGAGCGGACACCATCATTGGGCACGGTGACATCAATTTTATGCAATTTTTCCGAAGGCAGGTCCAAAACATAAAGAGAACCCCCATCCTGAAAAACGATTCCGTTGTTTCCCAGTGATGGCCAGTCTACATCATATTCTTTAAAGTGGGTTACCTGTCTGAATGTTTTCGTATCGGTATTATAAGCCCAAATGTTGAGACGGTTGTACGGTCCGCGGTCAGAAGCAAAATAAATAGTATTTTTATACCACATTGGATAAGTGTCGGTACCTTTCCATTTGGTCACCTGCTGAATATGGTGTGTTTTAAGGTCATATATCCAAATGTTTTGGGCCAGGCCGCCAGTATAATGTTTCCAGGTACGAAAGTTTCTGAATATCCGGTTGTAAGCAATTTTACTGCCATCGGGGCTGTACGAAAGGACACCGCCTTTTGGCAGTGGCAGCTGTTGTGGCAATCCGCCCAAATGGTTTACTTCGAACAACTGGCCGAACCATGAATTCCATGTGTTTCTTCTCGAAAGAAAAACAATGTCTTTTCCGTTTGGAGTCCAGGTGACGACCATGTTATTGGGTCCCCAGCGCGTAGGTGCTTTTCTTACCACATCGGAATGATAAGTCAGGCGTTTTACCGGACCCCCATCGGCCGGAATAGTATAAACATCCACGTTGCCATCATATTGGCCGGTAAAAGCGATGGTTTTGCCGTTGGGAGAAAACCGCGGCATCATGTCATATCCATCGTCGGTGGTCAGCCGGGTGGCAATACCACCTTCGCGGCTAACGCGCCAAAGGTTGCCGGCTGCTTCAAATACAATGACATTGTTGTGAAGGGTTGGAAATCGGCAAAGCAAATTGCTGCCCTGCTCAGGTGTAGCCCCGAAAACGGCTACAGTACTCCAGCTTAGGAAAAGCATGAGTACCCATCGAAATAAGCTGTTTTTTGTTTTCATGATAAAATTTTTAATGAATTATTTTGGGATGTTAGGTTCATGATAATCTGACTCAGCATAATGCCGTAAATTGTAAATGGCATTTTAAAAATTATTAAACAAAATTAAAGAATTTGGGAAATGTACCCCGATAAATTAAGAATATTTAAGATTAAGGGTAAAAGCGGGTGGATGCGTTTTCTAATTTTGTAATGTTAAAATGAGGCGTGCAAAGTTTATTTAAAGAGAAAAAGTTATTATGAAAAACGGTTTATCGTTATGGTTTGGTTATCTTAAACATCCGGTCTATTTAAAAAATGAGAAAATCCAGTGGCCATCCTTTTTTTATCTTCTTGTCATCGTTTATTTGTTCTCACTGCCTTTGGCCGGCATCTCAGGTGTTGTTGTCCAGTTTTTACATTTACAGGGTTTACCTCATTATCTTAAAAGGATAAGCCAGCTAAAATTATGGGAAGTTATTTTTTTTGTACCGGTAATGGAAGAGACCCTTTTTCGCCTTCTTTTAAAACCCAATTATAGGAATATTCTCTTTTTTTCTTTTCTTTTGTTATTGCCTGTGGTTACCAACGTTGTCAAAGCCAGGTATTCTTTTGCTTTGTTAGGTGCCGTGATAGCATTGCTTCCTTTGTCGTTGTTGCTTAAAAAGGGTTATTTAAAAAAAGCACAAAAGGTTTTCTTGAAATATTTTTCGCTGTTTTTTTACCTGAGTTGTCTGCTTTTCGGGTTGGGCCATGTTACCAACTTTCATCCGCTTACTGTTTCAGTTTTGCTGTTGGCACCCCTGTTGACCTTGCCACAGTTGTTTTTGGGAACGGTATTGGGGTTTGTGAGGATGAAATATGGAATTGTTTATTCCATTTTGTTCCATTTTTTAATAAATTTTCCCCCTTTAATATTATTGTTGATAAAATAAATTTAAAAGAAATTACGGGCAAAGCAATAAACTTCGGTGCAGGGATTATTTTTTTTCAAACACTTTGTGAAGTTCTTCTGAGATAGTGTTGGCGAGATTCTCAAAAGGACGTTTGGCAATCATGGCCAGCATGGGGTTCAGGTCGGCATCCACGTGGACAGTTACCACGGTTTTGTGTTCGTTGAGTATATCCGGTTCCAGATTGACCAACAGCGAGAATTTTACAGGGGTCTTTCCTTCCGGAACCAGTTCCAGCAGCCTTGCTGCTTCTTTGCGGGCAAATTTCAGTTTTATATCGGCCATTCCTTTGATGGTAAACGAACAGGTTTCTGTATCGGATTGCCAGTTTACGATCTGCTCAGGCATCAGTTGCTCATAATTGTTAAAATCACTAAGAAATTGAAAAACTTTATTTTGACTGGCTGAAACAACAGCTTTCCTGCCATCTATTTTCATGGGGATATTTTTTAATAATTAAAAAGTTCGTTTTTCTGTTTTTTTACGCGACATGTGTTTCACTCCATTTTTCCGGGTCATTGCGCCAGGCATAAAGTGACCTGAGCATCGATTCATCAATAAAACGATGGGAAAGTGCCGCCTCCATCATATAAGAATAACCTGAGAGGCTCACTAAACGGCACCGGGCTTTTTGAAAGTTTTCTTCGGCTACGGGTAATCCGTAAGTAAATACCGAAACCATACCGGCTACCTCAATTCCGGCTCCTCGCAATGTTTCAACGGCTGCAAGGCTGCTTTTGCCTGTGGAAACTAAGTCTTCTACTACCACGGCATTTTGTCCTTTTTCGACGTGGCCTTCAATGCGATTGGTCAAACCGTGGGTTTTGGCTGACGACCGGACATAAGCAAAGGGCAGGTTCAACTCCTGTGCCACCAGTATACCCTGTGGGATACCGGCAGTGGCAACACCAACTACAAGATTTGCCGATGCAAAATTTTCCTTTACTGCTTCAACCAGGCCCCGTTTGATAAAATCGCGAATATCAGGGTATGAAAGCGTAAGCCGGTTATCGCAGTATATGGGCGAGTGAAGACCGGAAGCCCAGGTAAAAGGTTTGTCAGGACGTAATTTTATGGCATTTATCTTTAACAGGTGCAAGGCAACCTTGGTTGCTGTTTCCGGGTTCATGATCATGCAGCAAAATTAAAATTTTTCACCGGTTCCTGAAATGTATTTTTGCTACTTTCTTTTTCGTCTGCAAATGATTAACTTTGCATTCAAATAAGAATGATCATGTATTCCCTTTATTATCTTGATAATGTTTTGGTTATTACCGGAAATATAAAAGAGAAAGCCGGTTATGAGCTGTTTTTTGCAAAAGACAAACAGGAATTGTGTTCTTTTGTCCAAAATTGGATCGATGGGCCAGACCGTCGCGATACGATGGTCTACGGGTATGATTTGGAGAAAATGTTCCGTCATCTGAAAAAACATTTTAAATATGTGGAAGCTGCCGGTGGTGTAGTTCGTAATGCTGAAAACAAACTGATGTTTATCCGGCGGTGGGACAAATGGGACCTGCCCAAAGGAAAAGTGGATAAAGGAGAGTCTGTTAAACCATGTGCTTTGCGGGAAGTGGCGGAAGAAACGGGCGTGAAAGGGTTGAAAATAAGCGGAACATTTCCTTCCAGCTTTCATTTTTACTATTATGATGAGAAGCTGTTTTTAAAAAAAACATATTGGTTTTTAATGGATACCCGGTACAACGGCCCGCTGAAGCCACAGGTGGAAGAAGATATCACACAGGTGGAATGGCTGAATGCAGCGCAATGCCGGGATGCTTTCCGTCAGACTTATCGCTCGCTGCGCGACAATCTGGAAGCTTCCGTATGCAAAGTTTTTGAACATGCCGGTTAGCTGGCTTCGCAGGAAGCCTGAGAATGTATGATAACTCTTGTTATCTTTACCGTTTTAAATGAATGAAAAAAATGGAGAAAATTGCACTGTTTCCCGGCTCTTTCGATCCTATTACCTTGGGCCATGTCTCGGTTATCCGCAGGGCATTGCCACTTTTTGATAAGATCGTTATAGCCATTGGCCTGAACTCGGATAAAAAAACCATGTTCCCCCTTGAAAAACGCAGGGTGTGGATAGAAAATGTTTTTCAGAATGAGCCCGCCATTGAGGTGCAAACTTATGAGGGCCTGACAGTCGATTTCTGTAAGAAGGTGGGGGCCGGGTTTATTTTACGTGGTCTGCGTACTTCGGCCGATTTTGAATTTGAACGCAGTATCGGACAGATTAACAGGAAATTATATCCCCGGATTGATACTGTGTTTATACTTACAGAGCCCGAATATACACCTATATCTTCTTCCGTTGTGCGCGATGTGTACAGGCATGGTGGAGACATTAGCAGTATGGTCCCAAGGGAAGTCCTGCTTTAGTTGCGGTTATGTCAGGAAAAATCTCAGAACAAAAAATTTATTGGGATAAGGTTGCCGGCCAAAAGGAATTTACACTTCAAGCCGACTTCCATTTGGTGAAGTCCTGTCTCAGAAAAAATGACCTGATTGTAGATTACGGATGTGGTTATGGAAGGTCGCTGGAAGCGTTTTACCAAAAAGGTTATTGCAACTCACTTGGTTTGGATTTCTCCGAAGCCATGATTGCCCGTGGACGGAAAACTTTCCCTTATTTAAATTTACAGGTTATTGAACATAAACATACGAATTTACCCGATAATTCCGTTGATATGTTGCTGCTTTTTGCCTTGTTGACCTGTGTTACGGAAAATGAAGAACAGAAAACCCTTATGCAGGAGGTTTGGAGGGTCATAAGACCGGGCGGGTGTGTGTATGTGATTGATTTTCTTCTGAATGAAGATGAAAGGAACAAAAACAGGTATCAGTCTTGTGCCGAAAAGTATGGCGTGTACGGCGTTTTTGATTTGCCCGAAGGGGCTGTCTTACGGCACCATGACGAAAAATATTTAAAAGGGTTGATGAAAGATTTCAATATAGTATATTTTGAGAAAGAGCAGTTTGAAACCATGAACGGACATGTTTCCAACGGATTCTCCCTGCTGGCAATAAAAAATTGACTATGCGGATAAAAATTATTTTTCTAACAGCGTTTTTTGTTATAGCCGGAAGATTGAGCGCCCAGGATGTTGAGATTACAGGACATGTGGCGGGTTTTGGCCCTAAAAGTCTGATCCGGGTACAGGTGTATGCCGATCAATTTTCTCAATTGGAAAAGACACTTGCCGCTACCCATGCTGACATCCATGGAAATTTTCGGCTTACCTTTCCTGTAAAACAGACTACTTATGTTATGCTGTATGTTAATCTGAAACATACAGGTTTTTATCTGAAGCCGGGAGGTATTTACCATCTCAATATCAGACAGGATTCTGCTGCACGGTTTGCATCCCCTTTTGAAGAAATTCCCCTGCATGTGCAAATGCATGCGAAAGATGACAGTTTGAACACAGAGATTGTGGCCTACGATCGGCTTTACAGCCGGTTGATCATAAACCATTTCAGGGATATTTACCAGTTTCACGACTGGCAACCGGTAGAAAACTTTGAAGATACGGTTCGCCGTCGTTTCGGGAAAATAAGGTCAGCTTATCTGCAACAGTATATTCATTATTCGGAGGCTTCTCTTGTGTGGGGTTCACGTACCAAATCATTGCACGAGATTGTGGCGTCTTATTTTGCCGGACATCCGGTGCTGTATAGAAATGTGCAGTATACCAATCTGTTTCTTGATTTTTTTCGGGCCTACTTTGAATCTACGGTGAAAAGGCCGGTTACAAAAGACAGGTTGCAGCAAATAGTTCCGTTACGAAATTTAAAAATGCTGGACAATCTGTTTGCCGAAGATCCGGCCCTGTCTGCAGATGCCCGTGTGAGGCAATTGACAGAAATGGTGCAACTGGCCAAATATTTCCCCGACCATGATTTTAGCCATGCTGATATCAATGCCCTTTTTAAACAGATTGCTGCTACGAGCCCTTATCCGGAAAACAGGCTTGTTGCCAAAGATTATTTAAAAAGGCTGAATATTTTGCAGCCCGGCACCCCTGCACCATCATTTGTGTTGCCCGATTTTATGGGAAAAGAATATGCATTGAAAGATTTCAGGGGCAAATTTGTTTTGCTTAGTTTTGTGAATACCCATTGCCCCGTTTGCAATTACCAGATAAACAAATTGAAAGGGATAAGCCAGTCGCTGGATGAAAATTTTACCAACCTGACCATTGTCGTGGGAAAAGTTACCCGCAATTTTATGCAGGAAGTACAACCCACCCATCGCCGCTGGCCGTTTTTGTTGTTGGGCAGAAATATTTTACTGCTCGAAAAATATCAGATAGTAACCTATCCCTCTTATGTTTTGATCAATCCGCAAGGCCGTATCCTAATGGCTCCTGCCCCCATGCCGGGTCAAAGTCTGGGTCAGAGGATCGCCATATGGATGCGCGCTTATAAAAAACATGAACAAAATTGATAAGCTTTCAATACCTTTGCAGAATAATAAAAAATTTAGGTTTATAAAGTTTAGGAACGATAATTGATAAAGATAATTTTCAAGTGAATATATTATGATTGGTTTAATTAAAAAGGTTTTAGGTGATAAAGCTTCCCGGGACAGAAAGGTCATCAATCCTATTGTTGATCAGGTGAAAGAAGCTTACGAAAGTATCAAAAACCTGAGTAACGATGAGTTACGGGCAAAAACGCAGGAGTTTAAGCAAAAGATTGCCGACTATATTGCTGAGGATGAACAAAAAATGGCTTCCCTGAAGGAAAAAATTGAAAAGGAAGATGAGATTCCTATGCACGAGAAGGAGAAAATTTACGATCAAATAGATAAACTTTCCACACACATTTACGAGAAAACACAGGAAATCCTTGATATTCTGCTTCCCGAAGCATTTGCCGTAATGAAAGAAACAACCCGCCGGTTTAAAGATAATCCAGAAGTTGAAGTTACTGCCAACGATTGGGACCGCCATTTGGCAACCGTTATGGATAACGTAACCATTAAGGGTGACAAAGCTTATTATAAAAATCAGTGGATGGCAGGCGGCACCCTAATTACCTGGGATATGGTACCTTATGATGTGCAGCTTTTTGGCGGTGTGGTATTGCACCAGGGCAAAATTGCCGAAATGGCAACCGGTGAAGGGAAAACCATGGTGGCCGTTTTACCTTCTTATCTCAACGCTTTGCCCGGCAAGGGAGTGCATGTGGTTACCGTGAACGATTACCTCGCCAAACGAGACTCTGAATGGATGGGCATGCTGCTGATGTTTCATGGTATGAAAGTTGACTGTATCGATAAACATGAACCCAATACCGAAGAACGTCGTAATGCTTATCTGGCAGATGTAACGTATGGTACCAATAATGAGTTTGGTTTCGATTACCTGCGTGACAATATGACAGGAGACCCTGCTGAAATGGTGCAGCGCGAGCCTTATTATAGTATTGTGGATGAGGTCGACTCGGTTTTGATTGATGATGCCCGTACCCCGCTGATTATT
>JALUYM010000265.1 GCA_027018745.1 Bacteroidales bacterium
ATAATCGGGAACAGGTTCGGCATCCGGATCTTCATAATTAATGCCCAACCCTCCTCCCAGGTTGATGTGTTCCAATATGATATTGTGCCGGTCGTGAATAATATCCTGAATACTGTTTACTCTCCCGCAAAGTTCAACATAAGGATGCATTTCCCTGATCTGCGAACCAATATGAAAATGAAGACCGATGAGACGAATATTTCGCAATTCCTTTACCCTGCGAATAACCTTGTCCAAAAACTGAAGCGGGATACCAAATTTGTTTTCAGGCAACCCGGTGGTCAGGTATTTGTGTGTTTCAGCATCAATATCCGGATTCAAACGAAGAGATATGGAAGCTGTTTTCTTCATCTCTCCAGCCCATTTGTTGATGATCTCAATTTCTTCAATAGACTCGCTGTTAAAACTGAAAATAGATTGTCCTATGGCATATTTGATTTCGGCATCACTTTTACCCACACCCGCAAACACGATTTTGTCGGAAGGGATACCAATTTTTACCGCTTTTTTTACCTCATTCCCGCTAACACAATCGGCACCCAAACCATATCCTTTTATTATTTTAAGAATGCGGTCATTCGCATTTGCTTTCATGGCATAATGAATAAAGTAATTATATTTTTCGGCAGCAAGTTTCAGCCTGTCCAGGCTTTTATAAAGCAACTCCAAATCATAATAATAGAACGGCGTTTCCATTTTAGAAAAATACTGACTGAGCTCTTTATCAAACAAGGGAATAAATTTAAATATCTTTAACATTTTTTAACGAAAGGCAAATATAATCTTATAAATTTGCAGATGACAAATTTTTAATAATTTTGTACAAAATTATTATAGACAGTTAAATTTTTAACACATGATAACAATAGGGGAAATTGTAAAGCGGTTAATTCGGGAAACACCTTTTTTGGAAGAAGCTTTGGATGAAGGGTTAATAAACATTTCATCATTGTCACGAAAATTTAAACCACAAATTGAAAAGGAACTGCACAGAGAGGTACAAACCGGCGCTATTGTAATGGCAATAAAGAGGTACAGCCTGCCTTACAATTATAAAATTAAATTTGGCGTAAAACATTTTATAAACCAGATTGGAGACCTTATTGTACAATCAGGTTTAATGCATTATACGTTTGAAAATTCCAAGACCCTTGCCCGGCATCATCAGGAACTTATCAACAAAATTACGGGAGACCAGACTTATTACACAATATCCAGAGGGATTTTTGAAACTACGGTGGTGGTAAGTAATTCCCTGACCCGAATTGCGGAAAAAATCTATGCCGGCGAAAAATTAATTTTTCAAAAACAGAACTTATCTTCCATAACATTACGCCTTCCCCAAAAAAGAGATGAAACCATCGGTTTTTTTTACTACATATTGAAGAATATCACCATGGGGAACATTAATATTGAAGAACTTGTATCCACTACCAATGAATTTACCATATTAGTCCATGATAATGATATCGACAGGGCTTTTTCCATTTTAATGGGGTTAAAAAAAACTGACTGAAGATGTCCTGTTTATTTTTTCAGTTCTGTCAGTGCCAACATTAACTTTTCAAGTTGTGCCCTGGCTTCTCTCGAATTGCAACTGAAATTGTTCACTATCATGGAAAAGATAATTTCACGTCCGGAACGCGACCGGACATAGCCGGAATATGCCTTCACGCGATCGATGGTCCCGCTTTTTGCCCTCAGGTTTCCTATGGCTGGTGTTCCCGCAAACATTCCTTCCAAAGTATTCTCCTGTTGCCCGGCTACCGGAAGGGAATTGTAAAAAACATTAAAATAAGGACTATATTTTCGCATATAATTTAACAGGAACACCATCTGACGGGGCGTAACAGCATTGTATTGCGATAAACCGCTTCCATCTGTTAGCGCCATCCCCTGAATATCCATTCCTCTTCCCTGCCAAAACTTCATAACCGCCCTGGCATCAGACGCGGTTTGTGCCCGGTCAATAAGTTTTAAGCCGCACATATCTAAAAAATGTTCGGCAAATAAATTGATACTGTGCTTGTTTGTTTGTTTTATAATTTCTGAAAGCGGCGGGGAAAAAGTGGCCGTAATGAATGTCAGCGAATCCTCTGCTGCCTGTTTTCCTGCAAGATGCAGTAGCCTTGCAGTGGTTGGTTTTTCCTTAAACCGGACACCGTTTTGTTGCAAGGCCTTTTCCACTGTGTAAGCAGCAAAATATGCGGGATCGGGCAATGAACCTTTCACCCTGAAATTGGTTTTATTCAAAGGGATCATCCCGCGCAGATAGCGCATATTGCAATAAGGTGCCCCCAAAATATTACTTTTATCACCGGAAACCGTATCGCCCACTACACCGTTATTCAATACCAGATGGGGAATGTCCGGGACCACCCGGACTATTTGGGCCGTATCGCCAACAATGCTGTCAGTGTTAAAATATATGGTATACTCATCATCATCAATGGAAAGTCCGCAGGCCCCTGCGCCATAATAGTTGCCCATGTTTGTCCATGACCAGGAAACAGGTACAATGTCCCGACTGAACAAACCGGCATCGGCAATAACAGCACCCGACACAGAATCTATATGCAGCCCTTTAACAGCGAGGACCCATTGTCTGATAAACTGTTGATTTTTGGTTTTATCAAAATATTTTGAACCCAGTGTGGGGTCTCCCCCGCCCTTAATAATTATGTTGCCATGCAGGATATGCGTCAGTGTATCTATCCTGCCCGTATATTCCAATCTCGTTTCAAAACGATAATCAGGGCCATACAGCTGAAGGACAGTCGCCGTGGTAATTAATTTCTGATTGGATGCCGGCCGTAAAGCTTTGTCGGGCTGAAACGATGAAATAACCTGGCCCGTATTGGCATCAATGGCAAGAAAACCGAAAGTAGCAGGTTTGAAATCTTTGTCTTTTAAAACTTCAGATAAAACTTTGTTGACAATATTATGCCGTCGAATATGATGCCGATGGGCATATCCTGTATTAAACATCAACATTACCAGCAATAAAGTCAATACCTTTTTCATGTTTTTGATTTTAAATATGAATGGCCCGGTTCATTTTTTTCTTCATAGAATGATGACAAAGATGAAGAATACAGAAAAATAATCAACAATTAATGAAAATTTTTAACAAATTAGAAATAAATCATATAAAAATTAACGAAAAACCTGACCCATCCTTTCAAAAGTATGAATATTTTTGTTTTTTTAAATGTTATCTTTTTTAATCGTAAGAAAACAATATTCTGTATCAACGATGAATGGTAGAAGATCGGAAGAAGCTTTCCTTACTTTAACCATGATAAAGTTACAGGTTAAAATTTAATGAAGCAGTATGGGCCATTATGGAATCCTTTCTGTATTACCACCGGTTTTAGCAATTATTTTTGCTTTGAAAACCAAACAGGTATATGTTGCCCTGATTTTCGGGACATGGTTCGGTTGGTTGATCATCCATCACTGGAACATAGCTACGGGAACATTTGCAACATTAGAAGCCTTTGTCAATGTATTTAAAACCCCAGGCAATACACGGGTGATCATGTTCAGTGCGCTGGTAGGGGCCCTGTTGTTGTTTATTCAATATTCCGGAGGTGTCGATGGTTTTATGATTGGAATTGGGAAATTCATCCAACGGGTTGAAAAGAAACAGAATATTCGAAGCCGCATGTTTGTGCAGCTGCTGGCTATGATTACCGGTGTCGTTTTATTTGTAGAAACCAGTATCAGTTCACTGACGGTAGGCACATTGTACCGGCCACTTTTCGACCGGCTGAAGATACCGCGCGAGAAGCTGGCTTACATTGCCGATTCCACTTCTGCCCCTTCTTCCATCCTGATTCCCATTAACGCATGGGGTGCTTTTATCATGGGACTTCTGCTGGCACAAGGCATAAAAAATCCCATGATCGTTTTAGGCCATGCCCTCGTATACGACTTTTATCCGGTTTTAACCATTTTACTGGTCTTTTTGATTATTGTTACCAAAAAGGATTTCGGGCCTATGGCAAAAGCCGAGAAAAGAACAAGGGAAACAGGTAAACTGTTGAACGACAATGCACATCCCTTGATTTCAGATACCATTACTTCCCTTAAAGCCAAACCCGATGTCAGGCCCAGGGCTTACAATATGTACATTCCTATCCTGACCATGGTCATGATGATGCCGGTTTATTTGCTTTATACAGGATGGGGTTCTGTAAAAAATGCTTCCGGTATGTTCGATTTTCTTGCCCAGACAATCAGCGCCGGCTCCGGGTCATCTGCCGTTTTATACTCAGTGGTTACTTCTATTTTAGTGGCCATGATACTTTATCGCAGTCAGAAAATCATGAAGATGAAAGAAATGGTTGACCTGACCCTAAAAGGGATTAGCGAACTCATGCCTTTGGCTTTGTTGATGATGCTGGCTTTTTCCATCAGCGATGTAAGCAACAAACTGGGGACGGGAATTTATGTTGCTACCATTACCAAAACCTGGTTAACCCCTAAACTGCTTCCGTTTATTTTATTTGTGATCAGCTCATTCATCGCATTCTCAACAGGAACATCCTGGGGGACATTTGCCATCATGATGGCCATATCCATTCCCATGGCGCATGCACAAGGAGCAAACCTTTATCTGGTGGTAGCAGCTACCATTGGCGGCGGGGTATTCGGTGATCATTGCTCACCCATTTCCGATACAACCATCATATCCTCTATGGCATCTGCATCCGACCATATCGACCATGTCAACACCCAATTACCTTATGCTTTATTTATCGGTGGTATTACAGCCGTTTTATATTTAATTCTGGGATATGTGATGCATTAGTCTTTTACTCAAAGCAATTTTTTTAACGAAGAAAGTAAAAAATCGATTTGTTTTTTTGTGTGGGATGAAGTAACCACTATCCGTAAAACGCCATCGGCGCCCGAACCTACATATTTTATAAACTGAATATAAATCCCTTTTTCCATCAGCTTTTGTTGAATCTTTTCCATTTCACTGCTGTTTCCTGTAACAAAAGTTACAATGGGCAGGTAATTGTCCGCTACGGGAATGCCCAAACGACCCATTCCTTTTTTCAGATAAACGGCATTATTCCACAATCTCCTGCGAAATTCCGGGTTATTCTTTACCAGTTCCAATCCTTTCAATGCAGCAGAAACCATGGCATTGGAGGGAGAACTGCTTCCGGTCATCACATTACCTGATTTTACTGTCCTAATGAAATTGGAGTTGCCCGTAACAAATCCGCCATAAGCTCCGAACGCTTTGGATAACGTAGCCCCCATGAACAAACGGTCTGAATCAAGATGAAAATATTCAGAAACCCCCCGGCCTGTTTCGCCCAAAATACCCACTGCATGCGAGTCATCAACCCAAACAACACCATCAAACTCATCAGCTATTTTTAAATAATTGTCAACGGGGGCCAACTCTGCCCAAACGGGAAATAAACCATCGGTAGCAATCAGGGGTCTTTTACCCTTTTTCAGGTACTTTTTTATTTTCTCAGTCAGATCACTGGCATCCAAATGCCTAAACCTGACCACTTTTTTTCCTGTGGTCAATGCACCATCGGCATTAGAATAATGTGCCATTTCATCAATAAAAACAATATCACAGCCTCTGTCCTTTTCAAGTGCCTGAAGCCCTGCCATATCGGTCAGATAACCGGAAGGCAAATAAACGGCATCTTCTGTTCCGAAAAAATCAGCAATCCTCTTTTCCAATTTGATCAAAAGGTCGGTAGTCCCGGTAATCGTTCGGGAGGTAGCACTTCCGATACCAAATTTTTTTGTTGCATCCACAGCAGCCTGTATCATTTTGGGATGTGACTGCAACTGGTAATATCCGGTACCGGCAAAATAAAGATAATCTTTTCCGTTGATGGTGGTGACTGTCCTCACTTTACTTTCCATAATATACCGGAAGAAATCCCCGTGTACCTTTTGCTTTTCTGTTGCCATATACTGATTTTAAATGGTGATACTTTTCATGCTGCTTAAAAAACCTTCATCAAAACCAGCACCGATGCCAATGGCATCAGGCAGAATCCATTTACCTTTTCCCTGATACTGAATGCC
The DNA here is from genome assembly GCA_027018745.1 of Bacteroidales bacterium. Lineage (GTDB taxonomy): Bacteria > Bacteroidota > Bacteroidia > Bacteroidales > F082 > Sulfidibacterium. The sequence goes on from JALUYM010000265.1 coordinate 6,076, forward strand.
ACCCGTTACAGGATCTTCTGCCAACATCAAAGAAGAATCCATATCGTAATGAACGATATTTTTATTGGCCAGTACAAAATGCATCAAAGCTGTTAAGGCAAAACGCGATTCCGACATACAGCCCACCTGACATTTGATGCCGGCTGAAGCAGCAACGGCATTAATTTTCAAGGCATTAAAAATACCGCCCGATTTTGAGAATTTAATATTAAAATAGTCGCAGGCGCCCATACTCGCCAGCTTAAACGCATCATGATGGTCAAAAACGGATTCGTCCGCCATGATGGGGATAGGACTGTTTTCCCTGACTTTGACCAGTTCCCTGGTATTCCATTTGGGGATCGGTTCCTCACAATGTTCAATATTGTATTTGGCCAAAGCCTGCAGGGTATTGATAGCCGTTACCGTATCCCAACCCTGATTGGCATCAATCCTAATGTGATAATCATCCCCGACAGCTTCCCGGATGGCTTTGATCCTGGCCACATCATCTTTTGTATTCGTTCCCAGTTTCACTTTTATTGCCGGAAATCCTGCTTTTTGAAACGCCAGGGCATCCCTGGCAACTTTCTGCGGTGAACCAATGCTAATGGTCATGTCGGTATAAATTTCACGGTTGTTGCTTCCACCCAAAAGTTTATAAAGCGGCAACTGCGCTTTTTTTGCCAACAGATCATAAAGCGCCATATCAAAGGCACTTTTCATGGTATAATTTCCTGCAACAGCCCTGTCAATTTCGGATAACCTTTCCTCTATGGCAAAAGGATCTTTTCCTTTTAACAATTTGGCAACTTGTTTGGATAATTCAAAAACGGTCTCCTGTGTTTCACCCACAATGGTTACAAAAGGAGCGCATTCGCCTATACCTGTTAATTCACTGTTGGTATGAACCTTCACAACAACATTGGAAGCTCTTTCGATGACCCCTAATGATATTACAAAAGGCTCTTTGTAGGGCAGGTTGAGTTTGATAACCTCCACCTCTGTAATAATAGTATCTTTCATAACTTTTATGCTTTATTTTTAAACTTACAATTTGTTTTCACCACCTCTTATGTCACAAATTAGCAACATCTGAAAAAATTCTATTTAACAACCAATATCTTTTTTGAGAAATATCCATTATTGGTTTTTATCCTTATAAAATAAAACCCGCCGGCAACATTGTGAAGGCCTATTTCCCACAAGTGAGATGAGGTTTTTGTGATGGTTACAGGTATCTGTTTACCGGCCAGGTTAAAAATTTCAGGCCTGCCTGAGATTTTTTGCCGGCCTGTTTTTATCCAAAGCACCTCTTTGGCCGGATTGGGATAAACCAAAAAGTTCCCAACCCTGTTTTCCCGAATTCCCAATGGCCGAAGAATGGCCACTCCATCCGATACAATCGTATCAGACGTAAGCCCTGCTCCGTCCATGGCCGTGACCGAAACATAACAAGTATCCCCCACCGTAAGGGACAAGTGTGTTTTGGTGAAACGGGTCTTCCTGCCGTTGTCAAACCAGGATACAACGTTATCGGCTTTTGGCGATGTACCGACACAACAATAATAAGCCTTAATTCCCGAATTAACATCTGAAGAATTTGTCCAATTAGCTGATATCTGCGTTGTTTCATGTGTTGAATCAATATCGCTGCCCAAACCGTCGTTCACTTTAAAATCTTCTGGTTTTGTCCAGTCAATATTCACAAAAGCAGAATCCGTTACCGAAAGGTTATGCGACGAGTCGGCAACAAAAGACAAGATCAGGCATGCCGGGTGCGAAGGAGAAAAATTCTGATACGGCACATCCCCGTTCTTTCCAGTCGTTACAACCGCCGAATCCGCCCGTGAACGAAGAACCTTTATGTTATCATACAACACGTTGGCATTTCCGGTACGTAAGGAAATGCTGTTTCCATAAGTCAGTGGAAAAGCGTCTATCCACACAGACACCAGCTTGTTATTTTTATAAACATCAATTTTTCCGGTAACAGCATTGTAAATCACTTTCACATTAAACCATTTGCCTGCGTTTACCACACAGGCATCGTTGGTTTCCAAATGAATGGAATTATTCACTGATTTATAAATCTGACAAGTATTCTGATCTGCCCTGAAATAGACCATATAAGCATCATTCCGCTGAGAGAGCGTGGGATCATCCGACATAAAAACCAGGCCTGCCCGGCGGTCATCGCCTGATCCGCCAATTTTCATCCGCCATTCATACATAAAAGAATACTTAGCAGCATTCTGTTTCACCATGGAATAGATGTTGGTGTTTGCATCGGATTCATCGGACTGGTTTAAAGTATCATGTAAAATAGCCCAGTTACCGGTCTCCTTATGCCATTGGGTACTAAGACTTCCGGTAAAATTATCGTTGAAAAAGCCATCCGCGACATTACCATACCAATGAGAGCCGTCAAAATATTCTACCTGATAAAAACGGTCCTGAACAGCAACATTGTCATCATCCTTAAAATGAACTGTAAAACTTCCGGTTTCCCACGGAAGGGTCAAAACAGAAGTTGTGGGGGCTGTCGTATCCTGTTGAACTTCGGCAATATAATTATAACGTCTGGGAAGGTACCTGCCCTGAAAATCGGCTACTGTATAATCGTTGTATCCTACCCGCCAGTCAGTAGCTGTACCGGCAGCTTCGATTATCAGAAAAGAGCCGTTGTCATAAACCGTATGGACTAACCGAACATGATGACCCGGATAATCCACCACATCGCCGGGTTTCAAATCATCGTAAGATGGATATTCCGTTGAAATATCAGGAATGGTTCTTGTGCTGTATTTAGTGCCCAACCCCCACGCCCGCGACACAAAACCCGAGCAATCGACGCCCACTGCACAGGAAGGGCTGGCGCCATAACCATGCGTATCACAGTCGCCGGCCGAAACACCGTTTTTTATTCCCTCATCAAATTCCGAAAGAGAGGAAAAACCACCCCATTTATAAGGTATTGAAATGTTGTTTCCCACCCTGACCCAGGCGGGTGTTTTTACATGCACACCACTGCAGTCGCGGTCCCAAATATTGTCGGTATGACAGAACCATTTGTGGGTTGCATAAGGCTCAGCATTTTGAATGATCTTTTGCCTTGTTATGGGTGTATTTTTAACACTTTTCATCTGAACAGGATTTCCTTCCATAGCAGGTAACAGATGATTATTATACAAATAACTTTTCTTGTAAAGCTGGTAAGGCAGGTAAATCTGGGGATGGGATTTTATTTTCTCAAGGTTTCTTATCCGATAAAAAAGGGCTTTCTCCGGTGTAGAGATATAAATGTTCAACCCACTGTCCGAAACATCAATATCATGTTTGATATAAGTGTAATACATGTCGGGCATAATAATGGAAGAAACCTGGTTTAATCCTGATTTTGTTATTTGATAAACCCGAATGGTGCGTTCTACTTTCAACGGGACCTCCTTCAAAACAGTTTGAACCCCTACAAATAAAAAAGTTCCTGATAGTCCCAGGATACGGACCGTTCCCAAGGGCTTTTTTACCTCCACGGTTTTTGTATAAGAAATACCCCCTCTGCTGTTCAGGAATATCTCAAACCGGTTTTTTCCCTGTTTGATGACTTTTCCGTTCAGTCCCTTTCTGAGTATAATGCCATCCTGTGAAACCCAATGTGAAACAGACGTATTGAAAGACCATGTTTTTTGATCGGGTGTAATCAAATAAACCTGGTTATCAATTACTTTTACATTGGCTACAAACCTTATTTTATTACCAAAAAACCATTTGTTTATAATTTTCCCATTTTTATCAAGGAGATAAAGATATCGGCTGCCGGCTACATAAAACATATCCCGTGATACGGCAAAATCAACGGGGAAAAAAGGAAGGGAAATGGTTTTTTCCCTTCGGCCGTTTTGCATATTGTAAATCAAAAGGGCTTGTTTCGACCTGGACAGAAAAACAGTGTGTGTTTTATCCAGTTTCCTGTACACATCAATGCTGTAATTACCTGAAAAACTTTTTACATAGGGTAATCCGTTGGGTGTATTCCAATGAAAAGATTTAATTTCCTGAAATGGAGAAACCCTGTTTTGACGAGGTACCTGGGCCTCAACCGTTAAAAAGTATGATAACAAAATCAATACAGTGCAAAGCTTTTTCATGAACAGGTTATTTTATGCATATTTCCGGTTAAAAAAAGAAAGATAAAAAAATTTTTAAACCATACATCATTTTAAAGATCCTGCATTTCAAAACACCCTCTTAAAAGTGCCTAATTTAATTTCAAATGTAACTTCATATTTTTAAAGTCCACAAATTTTTAATGGTTTTGTACAAAATTTTTCAAGTTAGTTAAATTCTTAACATACGGTTGCGCTCTTTTTCCTGTTTTTGTCAGCTTATTATGAAACAATCTGTCATTTAATGCATTAAGCGTTTTTTCTTTGTCTTCCGTATTCACCAGCAGCGAAAAGTTGTAACGGCTGGCACCATATGAGATCATGCGGATGGGAATGTCGTCCAACGCTTCAAAAAGCTGGTGCGCATAGCCCGGCTCATGGGCCTGTATCAGCCCGACAACGCCTACAATGGTCTTGTTGTCTTCCACCTCCACGGTTCCATAGGCCTGCAAGACATCCACAATTTCCTGCAGGTGAGTTGAATCGTCAACGGTGATAGAAACCGCCACCTCCGAGGTGGTCACCATGTCAATGGGTGTCCGGAATTCTTCAAAAACCTCAAAAACCTTGCGCATAAAACCGTAGGCCAGCAGCATACGGCTCGACCGGATACGGATGGCCGTAATACCATCGCGGGCGGCAACGGCCTTAAACCCTTTTCCATCATGGCTGGCGGCGATAACGGTGCCCGGGTCTTCGGGATGCAAGGTATTTTTCAGCAGTACCGGAATGTTGGCTTTTTGCGCCGGCAAA
>JALUYM010000266.1 GCA_027018745.1 Bacteroidales bacterium
CAAAAAATGATGGCTGAACTTCCCGAACAGCAATGGACGATTATGCATTTGCGTGATGTGGAAGGATATAATTTTGAGGATATTACCAAGATTACCGGATTTGATGGTAATTATATCCGGGTAAACCTTTCCAGGGCACGGAAAAAGATCAGGACAGAAATTGAAAAAATTGAAAAATATGGAACCGGAAAAGATTAAAGTATTGCTAAAGCGGTTTTATGCGGGAGAAACTTCTTTGACTGAGGAGTCTTTGCTGAAGAAATTTTTCGCACAGCCGGATGTACCTGAAGAATTTTCAGCCGAGAGGGAACATTTTCTGCTTTTGATGCAATGGCAAAAGGAAAGTCCGCTGGATGATACGTTTGATGCGCACATCATGAAGGAAATATCCAGACCTCAGAAATCCGGGCGTGCATTTGTTGGCTGGTATGCCCTGGCGGGAGTGGCTGCTACTGTTTTGCTTTTGCTGGCTTTATGGCTGGGAAACCGGCAGGATCACCGGACAAACCTTCCGGGTACCACCCACAATGTGGCACTGGTTTATGCGCAGGCCAGGTCGGCATTGCAGTTGGTCTCGGAAAACCTGAATACAGGAATTCAACCCGCAGAACAGGCGGTCGCCCACTTTGACCAGCCGCTCGGTAAGGCTTCGGAGATCGGAATGCTGACAAATGCCATGAAACCGGTGAAAAATATTCAGGAAATTGAACGTGCCCGTGCGCTTATGCAATCTATGAACAGTGTGTATATCAAACTAAAACCATTGAAGTAATCATTTTAAAAACAAATATCATGAAAAAGTTCAGTATTATCATTATGACCTTGTTCGTTATGGCACTTTTGCCACAAATGACCAGTGCCCAGACTGCTATAGACCACCTTTATGAAAAATATGCCGGTAAACATGGGTTTACCAGTATCAACATCTCACCGCAGATGTTTCAACTGCTGGCGGGAATCAATATGAAAGATAGTTCTAAGAATGCCCAACAGGCCATGGAAGCCATTAAACAAATCAAAGCATTAAAGATGCTTGTCTACGAACCCGAAGACAGTACCAAGGTTCCTGCTTTTTATCAGCAGATAAAACGAGCTATACCCTTAAACAAGTACATGGAACTTATGTCGGTAAACGGGCAGGATGGAAAAGTAAAATTCCTTGCAAGTCAAACCAAAGACGGCAAGATTAAAGAACTGCTCATGATCGTTGATGGTCCCCGTTCGGCTATGATAATGAGCCTTACCGGATTAATTGACTTGCAAACCATTTCACAAATCTCTAAATCGTTGAATGTGCAAGGAATGAGCGACTTGCAGAAATTGAGTGAAAGAAAAAACAAAAAAGGCAAAAAATAATTCAAAAAAAACTTTTAACCTGAGTTCGAGATAAGACTTGCTTTCCGTATGTAAGTCTTATCTCGACCCCAGGTTTTTACGTTCGTTGCACCTTCTCAACGGCTTTTGCAATAACTGTTTAAAATTGCCTTTTTGGATAGCTCTTTTATTTATCCTTTCCAGGCTTTGGCTTCAAGGGCAAGAAATTTTTCACGTTCTTCATCGGTCATAACCCGTGTTGTATATTCAAGAGCGTATCCCATAGATTGCAACGGAACTTTGATGGAAGAGATCAATGCATCGGCGATAGGAATTTCCGGAAAAGGAAAAACAAAGGTTGCTTTTACTGTTTTATCTATTACATCCAAGTCCTGCAAAATTCCCAGCTCAACAAGCGAAAGGTTTATGGAAGGATGCCCTACCTGAGAAACTGCATCGATTAAACTTTCTTTTGAAATATCCATGTTTATTTATTTTTATAATTTCAAACTTTAAACAACTTAAATAACAATATTTCCGGTTTCGTTCTCCGGCGTTGCAAAGATATTAAAT
>JALUYM010000267.1 GCA_027018745.1 Bacteroidales bacterium
CAACCTTTACCCAGGGTTCCTCCGGTTCGAGGTTTCTTGATTCGTAAGCAGCGTAAATACCGCCAAGAACCATAATAATAGAAACAAAAGCAAAAGCAAACATCCCCCATACCTTTTGGCTGGTAAGGACCAGCACCCCTTCCGAAACCACATACAACCTGTCGTAAATCACGTAAGCCAGTGTAAATAAAAACAAAACTACCTGAAAAATCAATGGCCGGCTGAAAGGGCTAAGTCCTTTTACCGCTTTCTTTGCTGTGGGGATATATGGAATTTCTGCATTAACCACTGCCAGCATTGCACCAAGGAAAAAAACAGGCCAGGTGGCAAATTTCAGGATCGTGCCCCGCCAATGCAACCCCCTTTCAGTTGCCGGATGGCTCAGCCAGCGCTGTACATACAAATAAATTAAAATGGCAATAATGGCGATGGGCATCCCTTCGATCAAAAACATGCCAAAATCCATATTGGCAGGCAGCCAACCGGCCCAAAAATAGAGAAAAGGAATAGCTACGTATAAAAAATTGGTCACCCCTACGAGATAATAAGTAGAAATGGTAAGGTAGGAAAGACGTTGCCAGCCGGTCAGCTTTTTAAATAGACGGGGCCATTCACTAAAAAGCACTTCAAAAACACCCCTTGACCATTTGAGTTGCTGCTTGCAAAAAGAGCCGAAATCTTCAGGCACCAGTCCCCGGCTGACAACCACCGGCCTGAAAACCGATTTCCATCCGGCTGCATGCAGCCGGATGGAAGTAATCAGGTCTTCGGCCAGGCCAATACCATGGCCGCCAATTGATTCGAGTGCTTTTTTTCGAAAGGTGCAGTTGGCACCAATGGCAACACTGGTACCATAACCGTACATTCCCATCATGGTGGGGCCGTAAAAAGTATATGTTTGTTCGGCAGCCCCACGTGCCGTAAACGACCTGTACTGATTATAATAAGCCTGCGAAACCTGAACAAAACCGACATTTTCATCTTTAAAATAACCCAATACCTCATCCAGAAAGTTGGGAAAAGGTATATGGTCAGGATCCAAAACAAGGATAAAATCTTCCTTTACTATTTGCAATGCCTTATTGATTTTCCCTGCTTTGGCACCGGGAAGCCCGACCAGTTCAAGCCAGACAGCCCCGTGTTTTTCAGCCACTTCCTTATAACGGGGATCCTGTGTGTCATCCAGCAGATAAGTAGTATGCGGATAGGTAATGTTTGCACATGCTTCCAGTGTTTTATCAAACATGCTTAACGGTTCACCGGGAGAACTGGTAGTGAAAATAGCTACTTTCAACCCCTTTTCGGGTTCAATATGTTCGGGCTTTTTAATTCCAAGATAATTGATCCAGATAACAATGATACGCAAAATGCCGTACCAAACAATCAACGAAAGCAAAATGTATAACGGAAGAGAAGCTACATGATCCTGTCGGAACCACCAGTTAAAAAAACGGCCAATGCTAATGATTCCGGCAACGACGAGAATCAGAAAGAAAAATTTCCCTGAGGAAGTAACATTTTTTGCTTCCCAAAACTGCCAAAAAATATTCTCTTTTTTATTTCGTTTCAACATTTTTAAAAATAAAACCTAAAAACAACTTTCACATTATGGCTGTTATAATAATAAGTTTGCAGAAAAGCGTATGACAAGCTTACAGCTGCCTTTTTTGAAATATCAGCCTGAAAATCCAGTCCTAAATCCAAGGGGGTATATTTTTGGTAAGCAAAGATTTTTTCCGGGGTCCCGCTTCCCGAAAGAAGATAATATCCGGGGGCGTATGTTTTGGAAAATACTCCTACCGAGGCATGGCCGTAAAAATCAGCATGTTTTGCAACAGCAAAATGAAAGTTGACCAATACCGAGTTGGCATATTGGTGGTGTGGGGT
>JALUYM010000268.1 GCA_027018745.1 Bacteroidales bacterium
GGCCGACTTTCACCGCCTTGCCCTGGTACGCTTAGCCGTAGAATATCAACCCAGGCTGAAAGTTTCCAATATTGAATTTAAAATGCCCAAACCTTCCTATACCATCGACACACTCACTTGGTTATCTGATCAATATCCTGAACGGGAATTTGTTATGATTTGTGGAACCGATATCTTCAGCCATTTTCATAAATGGAAAAATTACCACGAAATATTAAACCAATATTCTTTGTATGTCTATCCCAGGCGGGGTTCCTCTTTGGGCAAATATGAAAGTCACCCGAAAATCACCCTTTTTGATGCCCCTTTACTGGAAATTTCTTCCAGTTTCATTAGAAAGGGCATTCGTGCCAGAAAGAACATGTCCTTTTGGATGCCTGATAAAGTTTATCAGTACATTTTAGAAATGCATTTCTACGAAAAGTAACCCCAAAGCCAGTATTATTGGTAGGGATCGGTGACAGGCAGAACATAATATTCGCCTGTCCGCGGATCTTTGTAAAATTTACTGTAACCGTTAATGCTCTCTATGTTGGCATCAACAGACCCCTTGATAAAGACCGTATTATCCACATCCACAGCGCCCATGACGCGCATTGCAGAATCAACGGCAATACGCTGTGGCTTGACCTGCGGGATAACACCGGCATTTTGAAAAATTAGTACCCAGATTCCCACAGCAATCAGCGTGAGGATAAGTTTGATAAAACGTGAATCGATTTCCATGGTTTTTAAACTTTTGATTTCTTTTGTTCAAAAATATCCAATTTTTGTCAGATTTTGGGTTTAGTTTGAAAATAACGAGAATAAAAAATCACAGAAAGAAAGTATTTTTATTCCAAATTGACTTTTATGAATACTGCTAACCCTGAAACCGTTCTATACGGAATGTTTTTCCATCGAATACCCCGTAAGAGAAAAAAGAAATCCAGTCACCAATAATGACCAGGGTGGATTTTTCATTTATTTTTGTCATCACAGGCCTGTGCCGGTGACCGAAAACGAAATAATCGATGTCGGGGTATTCCCGGATTTTTTTTTCGGCATAAAGGAACAACATTTCCTGTTCTTTATCAAAAGATACTTCTTCTTTTCCGCTTTGGCTCATTTTTGCCAGCCGGCTTCTCCGCGAGAAATAGTTTCCCATCCATGCACCCACATCAGGATGCAGCCATCGAAACAGAAACTGATGGGGCTGAAACTCAAAAACAGCTTTCAGAAATTTATATTGCCGGTCACCGGGGCCCAGTCCATCACCGTGGGCAAGGTAAAAAGTTTTGTCAAAAATTTTACGTATTACAGGTTTGCGGTGCAATTTTATCCCTATTTCTTTTTCGAGGTAATCAAAAGCCCACAGATCGTGGTTGCCCCGAAAAAGATGAACCGGAATACCCGTATCGGCTATTTCTGCCAGTTTCCCCAATAATCGCACAAAACCTTTTGGGACAACGGTTTTGTATTCAAACCAAAAATCAAAAATGTCGCCCATGAGGAAAATTTCAGCGGCATCTGCACGGATATTTTCCAGCCATTTTACCAACAATTTTTCTCTTTTAAGGCTTCCGGCATAGTCGGGGATCCCCAAATGAAAATCGGAAACAAAATATATTTTCTTTTTTCCCAAGTTAATGGATTATAAACCTTTGATAAGATCCTTGATAATGGTAATAAGTTTCGGGGTAACCTGTTCCACAGCAGCCAGTACTTCCTGGTGGGAAATTTCTATTATTTTCCCTTTTACGCCCAGGTCGGAAATAACAGAAACAGCAAAAACAGGCATATCCATGTGACGGGCCACTATGACTTCTGGTACGGTTGACATACCCACCGCATCAGCGCCCAGGCCACGAATGTAGTAATATTCGGAAGGGGTTTCATAAGTAGGCCCTGTGGTGCCGGCATAAACTCCCGTTTTATAACGAATACCATGTTGACGTGCTACACGGGTGGCCTTGCTCAGCAATTTTTTATCGTAAGCTTCGCTCATATCCACAAACCGGGGGCCTAATTCGTCAATATTTGTCCCGATTAACGGATTGGGTAACAGGTTGATATGATCAGTTATAAACATGATATCACCCACTTCAAAATCGGGATTAACGCCACCGCTGGCATTGGAAACAAAAAGATATTTAATGCCTAATTGTTTAAAAACGCGCACAGGAAAGGTTACCTCTTGCATGGAATACCCTTCGTAATAATGAAAGCGGCCCTGCATAGCTACAACAGGTACTCCGCTCAGCATGCCAAAGATCAATTGACCTTTGTGTCCTTTAATGGTCGATACCGGAAAATTCGGAATATCGGTATACAATATTTTTTCACTGACTTCAATATCATTGGCCAGATCGCCCAATCCTGAACCCAAAATAATAGCAATACGAGGTTTAATGCTAATCTTCGATTGAATGAACCGGGCTGTTTCGTTGATTTTCCCTAACATAACTGAGAATTTGATTTTTAAAAATTTTCTCGTCTTGCTTGTGGAATTTTACCTCTATGGGCAGATAGACCACAGGCAATCCTTTCAGGTGGCGAAGATAGGGAGAATTTATTAATCTCATGGCATCTTTTTCAGTAGTAACAATGAGTTTACTTCTGGTAAATTGTTTATCCCATGTTTGCCTGATCAGCCTGATGTCTTTTTCTTTATATTCATGATGGTCTGGAAAATCAAGGGTGATGAGTTCACGACACAGATATCTGAGATAATCTTTTAACGGATAAGGGTTGGCAATGCCATTAAAAAGGATTATGGTACTGTATTTAGTATTGAAATGGCTTTTTTCCAGGGAAGGAAAACGAACTGGTGCACCATAACTGATATAAGAAAAATAAACCTTTTGATACGGTCTGGGCTGAATCTTTTCTATTATGAGCCTCCTGACAATAGGGGAAAGAATTTTATCCGTTTTGGTCACAATAATTATATCAGCCCTTTTAGCAGAAGCTTTTATATCACGTAACCTTCCCACGGGAAGGACAAAATCATCCGTATAAAGCCGGTGGTAATCAGTAAGTAATAAAGAAAGACCGGGTTTAATAAAACGGTGCTGCAGCGCATCATCCAGAATGATGGCTTCCGGCGGTGTATTCATTTTCAAAAGGTTAGTAACCCCCCGGCAACGATTTGAATCAACAGCAACAATAACATCTTTCCCGAAATCTTGCCTGTATTGCATGGGTTCATCCCCAATATCTTCAAAAGAAGATGTGCTGTTTGCCAACACAAAACCTTTGCTTTTTCGTTTATATCCCCGGCTGAGGATGGCTACACGGTATTGTTCTTTCAGTAATTGCACAAGATATTCCGTGTGTGGAGTTTTCCCCGTTCCACCCAGCGAAAGATTTCCCACCCCAATTACCGGGACATCGAAAGATTTTGAAGGTAATACCCCCACATTGAACAAAAAATGCCTGAAACTTATCACCAATTCGTACAATAGCGCGAATGGAAGCAGCAAAATTCTCAACATGAAGAAAATAAAAATTTACAATCCCTTTATTCTTTTAATTTTGCGTAAATTTATAAAAATTTTTAATCAGGAAAACAAGGAGATGGAAATTTTAATAATTTATGTATCATCATGAAAATAAAAGAATTGACTCAATACCTGGAAAGGCTTGCTCCACTTTCTTTACAGGAGTCTTATGATAATTCGGGATTGCTCATCGGATCTCCCGGGAAAGAAGTCCATAAAGCACTCATTACCCTGGATGTAACACATGCCGTTCTGGATGAGGCCATCTCGAAAGGAGCAGGTTTGATCATAGCCCATCATCCTTTAATATTTAAAGCGTTAAAAAGGTTACGGGGAGGAAATCTGGTGGAAGACCTCGTGATAAAAGCCATTAAAAACGATGTGGCTGTTTACGCTATGCATACCAACCTTGATAATGTTTCCGGTGGCGTTAATGCCCGTCTGGCAAAACAGCTTGGATTGAAGAATATTCAGGTGCTTGATCCGGCAGGGAAACTGAAAAAGGTGGTGGTTTTTGTACCCGAGAGCCATTTAGGCCAGGTTCGGACAGCCATGATGGAAGCAGGGGCAGGCCATATTGGCAATTACAGTCATTGTAGTTTCGTTTCGCACGGGGAAGGGAGCTTTAAAGCGCTGGAAGGAACTCATCCTTTTGTTGGAAAGCAGGGGGAGTTGCATTACGAAAAGGAGGCAAGGCTCGAAACCATTGTACCCGATACATTGTTAAACAATGTTTTGCAGGCCATGCAGGCAGTACATCCTTATGAAGAAGTAGCCTTTGATATTTATGATTTGGAAAATAAAAGCATAACCACGGGATCGGGCATGACAGGTGAATTGCCGGAAGCCATGGACCCTCTCGATTTTTTGTCGATGGTGAAAACCAGGCTGGGGGCATTGGCTGTCCGGCATGGATGGCTAATCGACAGAAAAGTGAAAAAAGTTGCCATCTGCGGGGGCTCCGGCAGTTTCCTTATGGAAAAAGCTTTTCGTCGGGGTGCCGATGCCTTTGTGACTGCTGATCTGAAATACCATGATTTTTTCCTTTATCAAAACCAAATGATTTTGGTCGATGCGGGTCATTATGAAACAGAACAGTTTACGAAAGAATTAATATTTGATTATTTAAAAGAAAAATTTCCTACTTTTGCACTCCAAATTTCAGAAGAAAATACGAATCCGGTTTCATTTATGTAGATTATTGAAACAACAGACATTATGACAAAAGAAAATAAAAACGCAATAGAGGATCAGGTAATTAGTATTGAACAAAAACTGACCGCCTTATATAACCTTCAACAAATAGATTCCCAGATTGATAAAATTAAAATTGTCAGGGGGGAACTGCCTTTGGAAGTAGAGGACCTTGAAGACGAAATTACCGGCCTGGAAACAAGGATTGCTAATTTTCAGGAAGAAAAAGAAAAATTTGAGCAATTCATCAAAGAAAAAAATGAAGCCATCAAAGAGAGCAACCAGCTCATTAAAAGATATACCGATCAGCAAATGAATGTCAGGAACAATCGTGAGTACGATTCCCTGACCAAAGAAATAGAATTTCAAAACCTGGAAATTCAGCTGGCCGAGAAAAAAATAAAAGAAGCCAAATTTCGTATCGAAGGCATAGAAGCTGATGTGCAACAAGCCAATGAAAAACTGGAAACACGCCGTCAGGACTTAGAGGCAAAAAAATCGGAACTGACCGGTATTATTGCTGAAACGGAAAAAGAAGAAGAAGAACTAAAGAAAAAATCACAGGAAAACGAAAAATATATCGAAGAAAGGTTGCTGACAGCTTATAAACGGATCCGCAAAAATGCACGAAACGGCCTTGCCGTTGTAAAAATTGAAAGAGATGCCTGTGGCGGTTGTTTTAATAAAATTCCCCCGCAGCATCAGCTCGACATTAAGCTGCACAAAAAAATCATTGTTTGTGAATATTGCGGACGTATCCTGGTTGATGATGATATTGCCAACAAAGCACAGGAAAAAGCGGAATAACCTCAAAAAAAGATTTTCAGTAAAACAATGGAACCTGTAAGCCCGATGGGTAAACTTATCAGGAGCGGCCTGCAAGCTGTTCGGTTATTTCGGAGGCAATGGCCACGGCAGAATCCAGCCCAGTGAAAAATATGCGGGCGCCTTTTAATCCGAATTTTTCGATGACGGCTTCCAGTTGATTTTTACGTACAGTTATGATAACAGGGTACCCGTTGCTTAACAATTTTTTCAACGATTGATACCAGACTTTCCCTTTCAGCTCAAAGCGGCCAATTTCATCTATGACAGCCAGACGGCCATTTTGGGCCATGCCATCGGATATGATTTGCATCCCTTTCCGAAGAGTATCCTCTATAAAAACAAAAGGTATTTTTGAAAGGTTGGCCTGCCCTTCCCGATAACAGAGTAAATGAACATTTCCTGTTCGAATATCCACCAAACGAAAACGGTTACGGTATCCGTTTTCCCATTCTCCTATGGCATAAAACCCGAAAATATCCGGCAATGAAGGCCTCAGCAATTTGATAACTTCCTGTAGTCTGGTAGTTTTTCCTTCTCCCTGTTCACCTGTGATTATGAATACCCGCGCTTTTTTCATGCAACAAAGTTATACTAATTGTAATTCCAAATTTCCGATAGCAATTTGGAATTTTACAATGGTTAAGAGCAACGGGTACAACATAACAATAGATAATCTAAATTGGTAAATTGTATCATCAATAATTTTTCTATTTTTACCTTTGCACCATGTTCAATTCTACCAACAAGTTAAGCGACATAAAAAAAGAAGCTGTCCTGAAGCTAAAGGAGCTTTATTCACAACGGGAAGCCGAAAATATGCTCAATCTGCTGATCCATCATTATTTTAACATGACACGTGCAAGCCAACAATTGCAGCCCGACAAAAGGCTTTCCGAATCGGAAATGCTCCTTTTGCACATTGCCGTGAAAAGGTTACTAAATGCAGAACCTTTACAGTATATTCTGGGCAGTACGGAATTTTACGGATTACAGTTGGAGGTAGGACCGGAGGTACTTATTCCCCGCCCGGAAACAGAAGAACTGGTTGATATGATAATAAAAGAAACTCCCAATGAGAATTTATCAGTATTGGATGTTGGAACGGGAAGCGGATGTATTGCCCTTGCCCTGAAAAGTGTTTTAACGCGCAACAGGGTAACTGCTGTTGATATTTCGGAGCAGGCACTTGCCGTGGCCCGGAAAAATGCCCAGAAAATGAACATTGATGTAGATTTGAGGCAGTGCGATATTTTGAATACAAACGAATGCCTGCAGGTTTTGCCCCGAAATTTTCAGGTAATTGTAAGCAACCCGCCTTATGTTTTGAAGCAGGAGAAAGTGCAAATGTCCGATAATGTCTTGCAATATGAACCTTATCTGGCACTCTTTGTGGAAAATGATGACCCGCTGGTTTTTTACAGGAAGATAATATTACTTGCTAAAAAAGTATTACGTTCCGGAGGGAAAATCTATTGTGAATTGAATGAAAATTATGCGAAGGAAACGGCCTCTCTTTTTGATGAAGACATTTTTGATATCCCTGAAATTTTAACAGATATTCATGGCAAAAACCGGTTTCTGATAACAAGGATGCACTGATTTTCAAATTAGTCAGAATGTTAAAACCTGTCAGATTGCCATACGGTAACAACAAAAAAAGCCGGAAATTTTCCGGCTTTTCTGTTTGATTGGCAGAGTGTTACTCCGTAACTTCAACCAATACTTCGTCACTTTGCCATAATCCGTGTTTGGTGCAGAATGCCATGGCGGTGAGTTTCATGTTGCGGACAGGGACAATGTAAAAATCCACTTCCACATGACCTGGCTGGTTTCCAAGGACTCCGGGGACAAAAGTGGCCTGAGCAAGATTGTTCTCGCCGTTCCACAACTGCACCCAGGCAATATAATGGTCAAAATCGTCAGGATGGGGGTATTCGTCTCCCAATTTGACCGTTACTTTGAACTTTTCACCTTTTTTGGCTGTTTTTTCACAATGGATAAATGGTGAATGACGGTCGATATAATCTTTTTTGGCTTCTCTGTCAATGGTCGAAATGTCGACGTATCTGTTAATTTTCATGATCTTATAATTTAAAATGATTATTAATAAGGCAAAAGTATAAAAATTTACGGAGCAAAAATAATTTGTTTAATCTTTTTTAACAATTTAATTAACTGGTTTTGTTCCGGGCTTCGTTGCAGGTTCTCCCCTGGAATTTCCGAGATCGGAAGCCAGTTTTTGTTGTAAGGTAACAGGCTCAATGTTGTGCCTAATATTTCCGCCCAAACAATAAGAGATATTTCCTGTTTCTTCCGAAACAACGATGGCAATGGCATCAGAAATCTCTGTCAACCCAATGGCTGCCCGGTGACGTAACCCTGCGTATCGGGGCAGCCTTTTCTTGGAAACGGGAAGGACACAACCCGCGGCTTTGACCCGGTTTTGCGTAATGATCATGGCACCATCATGTAAAGGGCTGTTTTTAAAAAAAAGATTTTCGATTAGCGGGCTGCTGATTTCTGCATCAATCACTACGCCTGTATTGACAATTTGTTGCAATTCATTTTGCCGGGTAATCACAATCAGGGCGCCTTGTTTCAAATGGCTCATGTGCTGACAGGCAACCACTACCGGGTCAGTATCTGTTTCGTATGATGTTTCAAACCAATTGGAAAGGAAGGCAAAACGTTTCCCGTATTTTCCAAGAAAGGAGGGTGTTCCCAGTGCCAGCAGGAATTGCCTGATTTCAGGTTGAAAAATGATAAGCAATGCAATGATCCCGACGCTGATAAAAGATCCCAAAATGTCAGCGAGCAGTTGCATCTTGAGGGCTGCTGTAATTTTCCAAAGAATAAATATGGCGACGATTCCCAGAAAGATATTAATAGCAGCCGTCCCTTTCAGCAGCTTGTACAGCATAAACAACAATACAGCCACCAGGAAAATATCGACCAGGTCAAGAATACGGATATGGATAAACAGTGTTACCAAAATATTTTATTTTTTTTAGTATGTAAAAATAATACTATTTGGAAGACCTTCCAAAATTATGGTAAAATTCAATAATTTTAACGGTTTCATGTGCTTCTTTTACATCATGGACACGTAAGATATTGGCCCCGTTCATCAATGCCAGTGTATGTACTACCGTCGTTCCGTTCAGTGCTTCAGCCGGCTTTGTTCCCAGCACTTTGTTGATCATCGATTTGCGCGAAATACCGGCCAGCAGTGGCAGGTTGTTTGTTCGCACAACGTTTAGTCCCTGTAAAAGTTCATAATTGCTTTTAAGGGTTTTCCCAAAACCAAACCCGGGATCGAGAATAACATCTTCAACACCCATGTTATACAAAGCTGCAGTTTTTTCTTCAAAAAACCGGCGGACTACCGGAACGATGTTTTGTGAAACGGGATGCCGCTGCATGTTTTGTGGTGTTCCATGGATATGCATCAAAACATAAGGTACTTTCATTTCGGCTATGACCTGAAACATTTGTGCATCGAAATTTCCGCCTGAAATGTCATTGATCATACAGGCCCCGGCTTCCACACACTGCTGTGCTACCTGCGAACGGTATGTGTCGATGGAAAAAGGTACATTCGGAAACTCGGTCAACAGCAGCCGTAAAGGGGGCAACAGCCGTTCCAGCTCTTGTTTTTCGCTTACTTCACCTGCTCCGGGACGGGTGGAAACAGCACCGAGATCAATAATATCTGCACCTTCGTCAAGCATTTTATGTGTCTGGGCAATCCATCGTTCTTCACGATCGAATTTTCCCCCGTCATAAAATGAATCGGGCGTCAGGTTAAGAATCCCCATGATCTTTGGTGTTGAAAAATCCATTAATTTTTCTCCAAGATGAATGGCTCTGATTTTGGGAAAAGAAGTATCTTTATCGGTCATAAATATTGCTTTTTGCAAAGTCAAAGGTATGGATAAATAGCATTTGATTCATGAGAAATAATACAAAGCAGCAGTTTGAAGCCATTATGCAGCGATGCACGAAAGTGTTTGAAGATAAAATGAAAGATTATGCCTCGGCATGGCGTATATTGCGCCTTCCGAGCCTTACCGACCAAATATTTATCAAAGCCAACCGCATTCGCAGTATCCAACAAAAAGGGGTACAAAAAGTAGATGAAGGTGTTGTACCTGAATTTATTGCCATTGTCAATTATTCTGTCATGGCACTGATACAGTTAGAGCTTGGTGTGGCCGAAATACCGGATATGAACCATGAAACCGCCATGGATTATTTCAAAAAATATCTCGGACAGGCACGCGACCTGATGATGAACAAGAATCATGATTACGACGAAGCCTGGCGGATCATGCGTATTTCATCGCTGACAGATATCATTCTTATGAAATTGCTCCGCATTAAGCAAATTGAAAATAACAAAGGAAAAACGCTGGTCTCCGAAGGCCTTGATGCCAATTATTATGATATTATAAACTATTCTGTGTTTGCACTGATAAAAATTTTGCTGGAGGGTGAACAGGAATAATCCTCATACCGTGTTGTACCGGTGGATGACATTTCTCCGCATTCTCCTTGGCCTGGTCTTTATTTTTTCGTCTGTGGCAAAAGGAATTGATCCGGTAGGCACTTCTTACCGGGTAGAAGATTACCTTCTGGTATACAGATGGATGCCCTTGGTTCCTTATGCCATGGAAATCGCTTTTCTGATTATCTTTTCAGAGTTTCTTATCGGTATCGCTTTTTTGTTCAATACCTTTATCAGGACGGCGGCAGTGGCCATGTTGACTATGTTGGTTTTTTTCCTCGTGGTAACTTTTTTCGATGCCCTTTACAACATGGTTCCCGACTGCGGATGTTTTGGCGATGCCCTGAAACTCACCAATTGGCAGACCTTTTATAAAAATATCGTCCTGATTGTCCTGAACCTGTTGTTTCTGTGGAAAAGTCGGAGATGGATGAACAACCGGACAAAACCTGTCTTTCAGATTGGCCTGCTTACCCTGTTCGGCGGACTGTTTCTGGGTTTTATGTTTTATAACCTTGACCATTTACCGGTCATTGATTTCCGTAACTGGAAAGTGGGACGCAACATGTGTGTTGATACCATGCAAAAAGCCAGGACATACGTTACTTTTGAAAATATAAAAACCGGCGAAAAAAAAGAATTTTTGTTTCCCGATTATCCATGGAAAGACTCTTTGTGGAGGGCAGACTGGAAATTTATCTCAAAAAGGACGGTAGCCCCTTCTGTCGTCAAAAAATACAACCTGGTTATTGAGGATAGCCTGGGTAACGATCGTACCAGGGCAATCATTGAATATCCCGGTTTTCAGTTCCTGCTTATTTCATTTAACCTGCACCAGGCCAATGCCAGTGGATTGAAAAAAGCAGCAGTTTTGTGGAAATTTCTGAAAAAAAGGGGTATTTCTA
>JALUYM010000269.1 GCA_027018745.1 Bacteroidales bacterium
TGCAGCGATTAGCGCGAATGAACACCAAACAGCTCTACGCCCTTATCGACAAAAAAATAAATGCTTATAAAAACATTTTGGCCAAAAAGAAAAAAGAAGCAGGGGCCAAAATAGAAAATATGGCCGGTCAATATCCCGGAAACACGCCCAGTGGCCTGCCTGTCAGCGGCCCTTCCCCCGGAGGCTGGTACTTTTATAACCCGACAGCTTTATCAAGAGGTTTTACGCAGTTCAGAAATCAGTGGGGCAACCGGAAACTGGAAGACCTTTGGTTTTTAAGTGACAAAAATATCAATATGTCCAATGCAGGCATTGCTGAAAATCAGAAAACGACTGCCTCAAACCGTACTTCCAATAAACGGCAACAGGTACAACCAAAACCCACCGGACCTGAAACCAGGGAGTTTTACCTGAAAGGATTGCCCAAAACCGCTAAAGACTTTCAGCGGTCTGATTCGCTGATTGTGAACAGTTACAACACGTTGGGATTTCTTTATCTCGAAGAGCTGAACGATACCACCGACGCCCTGAAAACCTATCTCGAACTACAAAAAAAATATCCCGACAACCAGTATCGTTTGCAAAACTGGTATCATTTATACAAAATTTACGGCAGTTTGAACGATACGGGGAAAGCACTTCATTACAAAAACCTGATCCTGGAAAATTACCCGGGGAGTCTTTTTGCCAAAGTAATCAATAATCCCGATTATTACAAGAAGCTGTTAAACAAACATCTTGAAGCAGAACAACTTTACGACCGCACTTACAACGCTTTTGAACACGGACAATACTACCGGGTAATCCTTTATGCCAACCGTGCAATGAAGCAATTTTCCGGCGACACAGTCACTGCACCCCAGTTTATGTATTTACGGGCCCTTTCCCTTGGCAAAGTTCAGATACCGGATACGTTGTACAGTGCCATGAAGCAATTCATAAAAAAATATCCGCATCATCCACTGGCAGCGAGGGCCAAAGCCATCATTCATATGTTGCAACTGAATTACGGAATAGGCATTACCGCTGCCCGGCGGGCTGCCCTGCTGGCTGCTCAAAAACGGAAAATATCATTCGGCTCTTATGTCTTCAACAAAAAAGCGCCACAGTTTGTTATGCTGCTCTCAGACAGACGAATGGTAAATGCCCGGGCACTGGAGACCCGTCTGGCCGACTTTAACCAAAAATATTTCCCCCGCCATCCGGTGCAGATAAACAATCTGATCCTCAACAACAGATATAACCTGCTATTGATAAAACAATTTAATAACGCAGGCAACGCCATGGCCTATTACAATAAGCTGGTGCGCAATCCTTATGTGTTTTCAGGCATCAGCAGACAGAATTACATATTGTTTATTATTTCACAAGAAAATTATCCGTTATTTTACAAAAGCAAAGATGTGAAAGTTTACCAGCAATTTTTTAATGAATATTATCAAAAGTAAAAAAGATGATCAAGAAGTATTCCAACGGAAATGGAGAAATCCAGGTTCCGAACATTATTTCGCAGGGAACGACAGTTACCGGTGAAGTAATTTCAAACGGTGATGTACGAATTGATGGTACACTTACAGGAAAAATTACGGCCAAAGGGAAAGTGGTAATCGGTAAAGACGGGGCTGTAGATGGAGAAATCCATTGTAAAAATACGGATATTTCCGGGAAGGTAAATGCCACCATGACGGTCCAAGAACTCACAGTCTTTAAAGCTACTGCTTTTTTTACGGGAAAAGTCACCACATCGAAGATCTCCATCGAATCCGGTGCGCGTTTTTCCGGAGAATGTAAAATGACCGGTATGGGCATGGAAGCTGCCAAAACAAAAAATGAAGCAAAAAAAGAATAAAAAGGATCAATTAAGATT
>JALUYM010000270.1 GCA_027018745.1 Bacteroidales bacterium
CGATATAAAATATACGGTAGGCTATCCCGGTGCCAGTGCCTTCGATTGTGTGATCAGCGGTACTCAGTCAATGTGTGATCGTTATCCGTTTATAGACCGTACCAGGCTGGGCATGCAGGGACAGAGCTGGGGCGGTTATCAGTCGGCTTATCTGGTAACCCAAACTAATATGTTCCGCTGTGCCGAAGCCGGTGCACCGGTGAGCAACATGACATCGGCTTATGGTGGTATCCGCTGGGGATCGGGGATGAGCCGGGAGTTTCAATATGAGCATACACAAAGCCGCATTGGTGGTACCCTTTGGGACAAGTTGCCATTGTACATGTTGAACTCACCTCTTTTCTTTGTGCCACGCATCCAAACCCCGCTGCTGATTATGCACAACGACAAAGACAATGCTGTTCCCTGGTATCAGGGCATCGAGCTTTTCAATGCTATGCGCCGGCTGAACAAACCAGTTTGGATGTTGGTGTACAACGGTCAGCCGCATAACCTGGACCTCCGTTCTGATGAAAAAGACCTCACCCGCCGTATGGAACAGTTTTTTGATTATTATTTGAAAGGAAAACCGGAACCCAAATGGATGAAACAAGGAATTCCCGCTATTGACAAAGGTCGTGATTTTGGCTTTGGGCCATCAAAATGAAAATTATGAAAAAAATTAATTTGAAACCTAACCACAGACGTTCCTTTTCTTCGTCAATGTACCTGCTTGAGAAATTGATGAAAGAAATTAAAGATGAACTTTCGGAAAAAGAACCTATTCGCATGCAAACAATAAAACAGGACCTGAGTGAAGGGAAAAAAAAGGCAGTTTTGCAGGCTGTGTCCGATGTTGAACAGGAAATTGCCCGGTTGGCAGATAAATATCAACTTACCAGACAGGAACTTGTGGAAAGTCATTTTTTAAATTCCCGTAAGTCAAAAGCGTGGGAAATCCTTAATGATTCACTTTCCAAGCGCATGAATGGTTTTGGTGAATTTCCTCCCGAACTGGCCAAGGAATTTGACGATGATATTGACCGTTTGTTGAAACTTGTTAGTAAGTTATAGAACGTCATCAGTTGGGGAAGGAATAAAATATAACAGTAATTGACAGGTCTGTTTTTGTTGTAAATTAAACTTACGTACAGTTATGGAAAGTATTTACCTGGCCCCTTCATTGAAAATGTCCCGTTTAGCACTTGGTTTCTGGCGGTTAAAAGAGTGGGGTATGACCACAGGGCAATTATTACGGTTTATTGAAAATCTTCTTGATGAAGGAATAACTACTTTTGATCATGCAGACATATACGGGGATTATTCCTGCGAAAGCTTGTTTGGAAAAGCATTAAGACGAAAACCATCCTGCAGGCAAAAGATGCAGATAGTTACCAAATGCGGCATCAAGTTGGTTTCATCAAAATATCCGGAGAGAAAAATTAATTATTACGATACAAGTTATGATCATATCGTTCAAAGTGTAGAACAATCCCTGAAAAATTTACATACCGAATATATTGACCTGTTGCTTATTCATCGCCCTGATCCCCTTATGGATCCGGCAGGGACAGCGCATGCTTTTGAGGATTTGCACCGGTCGGGAAAAGTATTGCATTTTGGGGTATCCAATTTCACATCCGCTGATTTTGCGATGTTACAAGCATATTTGAAATTGCCACTGGTAACTAATCAACTGGAAATATCGCCATGGCAACTGGAACATTTTCAAAATGGCAACCTGTCCTATTGCCTGGAAAAGCGTATACATCCTATGGCATGGTCGCCCTTAGCAGGAGGAAAGCTGTTAAATCCGGAGGATGAAAAAAGCCGTCGGATACACAACAAGCTGGTTCAAATAGCAAAACGAAAGGAAATGGGAAATCTCAGCCCTTTACTTATTTCGTGGCTTTTGAAGCATCCGTCCGGCATTATTCCTGTGTTGGGAACCGGAAAAATCAGTCGGATAAAAGAGGCACAAAAAGCTTTTGAGGTGCACCTTTCCACAGAAGAATGGTTTGAAGTTTATGTGGCCGGACAGGGGCATAGGATGCCCTAATGCATTTCCTCCATAGTTTTGCTTTTCCCTGTTAAAAGGTTAAGGATCCAACCCTGTAAAACGGAAACCAATACTGTAACAAGAGTTAAAACCACCACATATTTCATCCCAAAATAAAGTGCCATTAACGGCAGCCAGTGTAATTTGATGCCCCTGTTGTATAAGAATACAGCCACCAGCCCGGGTTTAACACCTTTTTCCATCATATTTTTCAAAACGGGAAACCAAAGATATATGGCCCCCACGGAAAGAATGCCGGTAATAATGGCTATCAGCCAGCCTTTAAGCCCTGACCCTTCTCCCATATATTTTATCAGGAGTTCTGTTTTCAGGAACAGATTTATCAGGATCATAATAACAAAGACAACAAGCAAAAAGGGCAGTATTTCTCCTGTAAGGTGCAAAAAGTGGTTCCATACTTTCAAAGCCTTGGATTGGTTGATGATTAAAACGGTGAGATAGAGCACAGCCGAAATCCCCAGGAAAATCCAGCGACCTTTTACCGACTTTTTGGCCCGCTTTTTACCGGTTTGTTTTTCCCTGTCTTTTTTTTCATTCATATCACACTCATTATCAATACCGTCAATATAGCAACTATTATCGAAAGGAGGAATGCGCTCAGATTTCTGGTAAGTGCAAATTTCTTTCCGAGAAATTCCATTTCCGCAGGCAATTGTACCACTCCCACTGTTACCCATGCAATCAGAAAAGCAGTTACTGTTATCAGGCTGATGCCTTGTTTGAGAAGATCTCCGGAAATAATGTAACTGGTTACCGGATTACCGGCTACTACACTTCCCAACAAAGCACCGATTACCGGATCCAGGACCGTACCCCGAAACAGTAACCGATAGGAAGAAACCGGTACCAGTATATTGAAAAGGCTGATAAGCATTAAAATTCCCAAAATCATTGGAATAGCTGCCCATAGCGCTTTCGCCGCTTTCCGAATGGCTT
The DNA here is from genome assembly GCA_027018745.1 of Bacteroidales bacterium. Classification (GTDB taxonomy): domain Bacteria; phylum Bacteroidota; class Bacteroidia; order Bacteroidales; family F082; genus Sulfidibacterium. Next base: position 2,996 of record JALUYM010000270.1, read on the forward strand.
CTTTCCATTTCATTTTTCCCCCTTCTTTAAAGCATCATAATAAATTCCCAGTAAATCTTTTCCGACGGTCTCTTTTGAAAATTGTTTTCTGGCAAATTGTTGGATTTTCCCTTTGTCAAAAAACATTTTTCCATCAAGAAAATCTGATAAAACATCTGTAAGGGCTGTTTCATCGCCTTTGGCCACCAGTCTGCCCCGGTTTTCGTTCACCATTTCGGCAATACCGCCCACATCAGTTGAAATCACCGGCACGCCAAGCGCAAAACTTTCGTTAATGACAACCGGCATGTTTTCATAATTGCTGAAGAGGACCAACGCATCCGCACCTGCCATGGTTTCTGCCAAAAGCCGGCCTTCAAGTAACCCCGTAAATGTCAGTACTTTTTCCGGGATTTTCAACTTTACGGCATAATTTTTCATTTTTTCCAGGTCTTCCCCATCGCCGATCATTGTAAAATGAAAATCATCCCGGTTTACCGAAAGCATATGAACAACACGCAGCAGTCCGCTGATATTTTTTTGTATGTCGGTAAAACAACTCACATGAACCAACTCTTTCCTGGATGTTTCTTTTTTGCCGGCATTTTTTGATGCAACGGCAAAAAAAATTGGATCTACGACATTGTGTATGACACGGTAATCAGGATGGCCCAGTTTATGTTTTTTCATGGCATGGCCAAGGTCTTTGGAAACAGTGGTTACTACAGCAGCTTTTTTTACCACAAGGCGGGTAAGCCAAATTCTGAAAAATCCGGTAAAATCATTGCGTTGATCAAGGTATCGTGTCCAGTGTTCGGTAATTACATAAGGTATTCCGTAAAACCATTTAAAGAATAGCGCTACTATGCCAAGCCGTGTTAAAACGTGTACATGGATTACATCAAAATTCTGATCATGAATTTTCACTTTTCCGATACCTTTTGCTATGGCTTTGAAAAATCGCCATAGTTTTATGGCTGGAGAAATAAGCGGGATGTTCGTTGCAGGTAAACGAAAATAAACTTCTGCCGTAAGGACGCCTGCCTTTTTTTTAACATCGACATCGAACAAAGGGACTTCCGGTTTAGCCATCACGCCATGGGCATAAACCAATGCCACATCGGTATACAAAGCAATGGCTTCGGCATGACGTTGTACAAAAAGTCCAGGCATGGGATCAAAACGATGGGGATACCACCGTGTCAGGTTTAAAACATATAAACGCTTTGCGGAAGTTTTCATGCCTGAAGCATTTTTTCCACAAAGGTACGCGCATTTTCAAAACGTTCATTGCCCAGTCCTTTCACAATACGGAAAGGTAAGCGGTTTTCTATTAGTGTTTTTTGATACAGTATAAACAATTTATCACGGTCGTCCGGGTTTTCACGCAACGGATCAGGTTCCCAGGGAATATCTGGATAACAAAGCAGGTACAGATCATAACGGTGGGAATGAAATTGATTTTCTATCCATGGGGGACAACTGCCAAAGACCACTTCGCACCAAATCTTTGTTACCAGAAAGTCGGTATCGCAAAATAAGACCCTGTGTGCCTTTATGGCTGTTGCATTTTCTCTTTCCAGTTGCCCGCGGGCAATTTTTATCACATCCTCCAAAACATATTCGGGCCCTGAGCTTTTCAGGTATTCCCGTGCATATTCCGGAACCTGTAAAGTGTGATACTCTTTTGCCAGCCATTGGGCCAGTTTTGATTTTCCTGTTGATTCGGGCCCGGTGATAGATACTCTTTTAAGCATGTGCCAATATGTTTTCTTTAGCCAGCCTTCGCCATTCAAAATAACCCAAAACAGCCAGGACCAGGAAGACAAAATACTGAACGCTGGTAAACACCAGGCCTTTGTAAAGATAAAGCGGAACGGAAACCAGATCGGTGGCGATCCAAAACAACCAGTTTTCTACTTTTTTAACAGCCATAAGCCACATGCCAACTATGGCAACTGCTGTTGTAAATGTATCGGTATAGGGGACAATGGTTGACCAGTAAACGACATCATGAGCCTTGAATATTCGTAACAATATCTGTATAACCACCAGCGAAACAAGGAAAACCCCGATGCTGACAAGCCATGTTTTCAGGTTGGAATAGGTAACGGGCAGTTCCTCTTTGTTTTCATCTTTCCGTGACCACATAATCCAGCCGTACACACTGAAAACAAAATAATACGCATTAATTCCCATATCGGCATACAGTTGTGCTTTATAACAGATATAAACGTATAGAAGCACACTCACAATACCTGTGGGATAAACCAGAATATTTGCTTTTTTGGCATACCATACACTGAGGATTCCCAGACTGGCAGCTACAATCTCCATCCAGGACGAATCCAGAATGTTTTGATAAAGTAAATGCAGATAATAATGAAAAGCCATAACTACTCTTTTACCACACGGTTCAGTTCAGCGTTGATAATTTTCAAGATGAATACTGAATGAGGCAGTTCAAAACTCTTATGAATTTCATTGGTTATGGCTTTCATTACTTCAAAATATTCTCCGAAGACCTGAGTGCTCATGCCATTGGTTTTTACTACCAGCATTTTATAACCATGAAGCCGCCTGATAAAATCTTTAATGGGAGGAATAAATTCTACTTTGAGCGGGTAATAACTAATATCTACAGAAATATTCATGACTTTTTATTTTTGTGTGGGCAAAGGTACATTATTTTGATTTTTTTGTCCTCTTTTTACCTGCTATTTCGGTATATAAAACCGAAAGGGTATTTATCACCTCATCTGCCTGTTTTATTCATGTTATTGGTTTCAATATTAGCCGTATCTTTGCCGCCCGAATTTAACACTCTCCATTGCAAATGAACGAGATTAAAAATATTGCTATTATTGCACATGTCGATCATGGCAAAACCACCTTGGTAGACCGTCTTTTATATCAGGTAAAACTTTTTCGTGAAAACCAGAATATGGGAGACCTTATTCTGGACAGTAACGACCTTGAGAGGGAAAGGGGTATCACTATCCTTTCAAAAAACGTTTCCGTACGTTATAAGGGGGTGAAAATCAATATTATAGATACTCCGGGTCACTCTGACTTTGGCGGAGAGGTGGAGCGTGTACTAAACATGGCCGATGGTGTTTTGCTTGTGGTAGATGCTTTTGAAGGCCCTATGCCTCAGACCCGTTTTGTATTACAAAAGGCCATTAACCTCAAATTGATTCCCATTGTGGTTATCAACAAAGTTGACAAGCCCAACTGTCGTCCCGAAGAAGTGCAAGAGGCTGTTTTTGATCTCATGTTCAATTTGGGGGCTACTGATGAGCAGTTGGATTTCCCGACTGTTTTCGGCTCTTCAAAACAGGGATGGATGGGCCCTGACTGGAAAACCCCGACACGGGATGTCTCCTATCTTTTGGATGTTATCCTGAAACATATTCCTTCGGCCAAATATATCGAAGGCACGCCCCAGATGCAAATTACTTCTTTGGATTATTCTTCTTATGTCGGACGGATAGCTGTGGGACGCTTGTTGCGTGGTAAACTCAAAGCGGGCATGAATGTTTCGCTTGTCAAACATGACGGTACCATTCAGAAATCGAAGATAAAAGAACTTTATCGTTTCGAAGGGCTGGGAAAGGAAAAATACAAAGGTGAAGTATATGCCGGCGATATCATAGCCATTATGGGGCTGGAAGATTTTGAAATCGGGGATACTGTGGCTGATTTTGAAAATCCGGAAGGGTTGCCACCCATTAAAATTGATGAGCCCACCATGAGTATGTTATTTACCATTAATAATTCACCTTTTTTTGGAAAAGAGGGGAAATATGTTACTTCGCGACATTTGCGTGACAGGCTTTTTCATGAAACGGAAAAAAACCTTGCCCTGCGTGTTGAAGAAACCGGTTCTTCAGATGCTTATATGGTTTTTGGCCGGGGAATCCTTCACTTGTCTATTTTGGTGGAAACCATGCGCCGTGAGGGTTATGAATTTCAGCTGGGCCAGCCGCGCGTGATCATCAAAGAAATTGATGGCGTAAAAAACGAACCTGTGGAAAGCCTTACTATACTTGTTCCGGAAGATTTCTCCGGCCGGGTGATTGACATGGTTACCCAGCGCAAGGGAGAGTTCATTAATATGGAACCGAAAAATGACCGTATGATGCTGGAATTCAGTATCCCTTCCAGAGGAATCATCGGCTTGCGAAATGCTATTATGACTGCCACCGAAGGAGAAGCCATTATTGCACATCGTTTTAAGGCTTACGAACCCTGGAAAGGGGAATTCCAAACCAGGAACAATGGTGCCCTTATTTCCATGGAAACAGGGCTGGCAGTGGCTTACAGCATTTGGAAACTGATCGATCGCGGCCGGTTTTATATTTCTCCCAACGACGAAGTTTATGCCGGCCAGGTAATTGGCGAAAGTAACCGTGACAAGGATATTGTGGTGAATGTGAATAAAGGGAAAAAGCTGACCAACATGCGCGCTTCGGGTTCGGACAACAAGGTCCTCATTCCGCCGGCTATTAAGTTCTCCCTGGAAGAATACATGGAGATCATCCGCAAAGATGAGTACCTCGAAGTAACCCCCCGTTCATTGCGGCTGCGTAAAATCATTCTGGACGAAACAGCCCGGAAAAGGGCCAACAAGGGTTAATCCTGTTTTGTTAGAGATGTTAATTTATTCTAAAAATAAAGATGATAACTTTTTTACTGATTTTTTAGTGAAAAGTGTTGTCGTTTTGTTGTTTGTTTCCGAGATATTTTTCCTGGCTTCCTGTGGTGTTTTCAACCAGGCAAAAGCATACGAACGGTTTATACACAGCCGGTTTGCAGTGAGTAATGTCAGGGTGCTTTCCTTGTCGGGGATGGATGTTTCCCATAAGGAAAATTATACTGATCTAGATTTCAGTCAGGTCGTTCATCTGGGAATCCAAATCATGAAAGGCGATGTACCTGTTGTTATGGAAATTACTGTTACGGGATTAAATCCATCATCGAAAAAAGCGGCGATTTCCGGGATGGACTGGTTGCTGCTTATGAAAGCGGATACCCTGGCAACAGGTACCATAGATCGGCCCGTTGTACTGCCGCCGGGACAAAAGGTCAGTTTTTCTGTAAAAGCGCATTTCAACCTGGTACGGTTATTAAAGTCGGGTTCACTGGAGCAAATCTTCAAAGCTGTTTTGGGAAATGCAGGCAACAGGGAGTACAAAAAACTGGGACTGGTATTCAAATTCAGGCCCTGGTATCAATGGGGAAGAAAATTGAAAAGGTCACCGCTATATTTTGCTGTTCATCCCCGGTTCAATTAAGAAACCGGTCAACGTCTGCATTTGTGTTGATAACACAAACTCACCCAAAGGCTAATTTCTAAAATTTTTCACTACTTTTCTCAGGGCTGTCAAATGTTCCAACAGGGTTTCTAATTTTTCCAAAGGCAGCATGTTTGCCCCATCCGATTTAGCTGTGGAAGGATGAGGATGCGTTTCCAGAAAAATACCATCAACGCCGGCAGCAATGCCTGCCTGTCCGATGGTTTGGATCATTTGAGGGCGTCCGCCGGTAACACCGCTGGTTTGATTGGGTTGTTGCAAAGAATGGGTTATGTCGAGGATCACCGGAAACCCGGTTTTTTGCATGGCAGGTATGTTACGGTAATCCACTACCAGGTCTCCGTAACCGAACATGTTTCCCCTTTCGGTAAGCCAAATGGTGTTGTTTCCGGTTGACTGCACTTTTTCCACAGCAAATTGCATGGCTTCGCCCGAGATAAATTGTCCTTTTTTGATATTGATAATTTTTCCCGTTTTACCGGCAGCTATCAGCAGTTCAGTTTGCCGGCACAGAAAGGCAGGAATCTGCAAAACGTCCACATATCCTGCAGCTATCCGGGCTTCTTCAGGAGTATGGATATCTGTAACGACAGGTATGTCGAATTTTTCTGAAACGTTCTGTAATATTTTCAATGCTTTTTCATCGCCTATTCCGGAAAAAGAGTCCAGCCTCGAACGATTGGCTTTTTTGTAGGAAGCTTTAAAAATAAAAGGAATTTCCAGTCTGTCTGTGATTTTCAGGATGTGCTCGGCAATGGGATAGGCCATGTTTTCGTCTTCTATGACACAGGGCCCGGCCAGAAGGAAAAAATTTGCACTTCCGGTATGTTTCACCCTGGGCAACCGGTTAAAATCGAATCTCATTTTTCAAAGTTTTAAAAAAGACTGTTTTCCACAGCGAAGATACAAAATGATGCGGATCAGGCAGCTGCTTTTCGGATGCCTTTTTTGTTTACGAAATAAACCCCCGTAAAAATCATTAGCGAGGCAATAACTTCTGTTACCGTCAGCCGGTCTTTTCCGGCAATAATGGCTACCAGTGAGGCCAGTATAGGTTGTAGATAAATGTAAGAGCTGTTGGCTGAAGGTGAAATCTTTTTCAATGAATAATTGTTGAGCAAATAAGCAAAGATGGTGGTAAAAATAACGACATAAAAGATGGAAAACCAGATATCTACAGGTATGACCGAAAAGTCTGTCCGTACAAATTTCCCTATTGATGCCGGAATGACAAAGATGAGCCCGAAGGTAAAAACCCATTTCATCACGGTCAAAGGCCGGTAGGTTGCCATGAGAGGCTTTACCAACACGAGGAACAAGCCATAGGAGGCTGCATTGATCAGTATGAGCATGTTACCGAGGGTTGTATCGGAACTCAAACTAAAATGACCGTTTTGCAATATCAAAAAAGCTGCACCGCCAAACCCCAGGATAATACCTGTCAGTTTTCGTCCCGAAATATGTTCTTTAATGATAAAATGTGACATGACCAATACTAAAACGGGCGTTCCGACCATGATGATGGAGGCGTTAATGGGCGTGGTAAGGTTGAGCCCTTCAAAAAACATGATTTGGTTAAGGGCTACTCCGAAAAAGGAGGCTATAAACATACGTTTCAGGTCTTTGGGAGCTACCTTTTCTTTTTGAACCAATAATTCGGACAACCAGAAAGCGGCAGCAGCCCCGGTTACCCGCAAAAAGATAATGGCACGCGGTTCCATCCATTGGGGCATGATGCCTTTGGCAATAACATAGTTCAGGCCGAAAATGATATTGGCACCCAGCACAGCAAGATGAGCCGGCAGGTTTTCCCTACGCATAAGCAGAAATTCTTACGGAGTTTAAAAAGGCAGGTCGCCGGCACTGTCATCCATCAATGCAGAATCATCATTCTGTGCTTCCGGCGGAAGAGGCGGCAGGTTTCCTGTTTCATCGCGTTGCAGTCGCCAGGCACGTACATCGGTATACCAACGTTCGTTGTATTCACGTGATTCGATGTTGACCGAAGCAATAACCATGTCCCCTTCCTGAAATTTTTCCAGTTCACGCACCCTGTCACCCCAAACACTGATGCAAATTTTGCGTGGATATTGTTCTTCCGTCTCAATGACAAACTCCTGTTTTTCCCATTTGTTTCCGTTCCGGCTTTCACCATTTACCACCGGTAGTTTTCTAATCATTCTGCCTTTTAGTTCTACACTCATTTCAGTAAGTTTTTGTTGCTATTTTGTTTTTACAAAGATAAAATTTTCAACAATGTCACCATCATATCGTTGAAACATCAAGTGTTTTTTGGTTAAGACATTATGCTCACGGGAAAAAGTACCACTTCGAAGAAAAGTGTTACCAGACTTAGCAAAATACTGAAAAGTAAAGCCCACCAGAAATTGTCTACCTGAAAATTCGGTATGATCCAGGCTGCCAGTTGAATGATAAAAGCATTGATAACCAGTAGAAAAAGCCCGAGTGTAAGAATGGTAATAGGAAGGGTTATGATCAACATAAAGGGATAGACCAAAAAGTTTAGAACGGCCAGTACCACAGCT
>JALUYM010000271.1 GCA_027018745.1 Bacteroidales bacterium
ATATCAGTATAGTACCCGATAAGATTCCGGCAATAACGGGCCGTATCCGAACAGGTTTGTCATATCCTCCGCTAAGGAAAACAGCAATAAGCCAAATAACCACGTAAAAGGGCAAAACAAATTCCAAAAACAAGCCCGGGTAATGTCCGCCGTGGGGATAGATGATATATTTTTCCCAAATTGTTTTGATAATGAACATACCGCCGAACAATATTATTAAGTCCAGCAGGGGAAGGAACAATTTTTTAAACAGCCGCGACATAAGTGCCAGAAAGGCACGAAAATAAATGGCGATGCTAATAAAAAAAGTGAAAATACCGGCATTTTTGGCCGTAAAATGTTTCCGGGCAAAAACGGCCATGGCACGGTAAAAAACCAACACATAGTTCACACTGCTTTTTTTTGTACTTTCCCCTTTGTAATGGATAATACGTGCCTGCGGAAAATAATAATTGTGATATCCCGCCTGTGTAATCCGGTATGAAAGGTCGATGTCTTCGCCATACATAAAAAAATCTTCATCCAGCAAACCGATTCCATCCAAAACGCTTTTTCGCAACAACATAAAAGCCCCTGCGAGTATATCAACTTGATGGATTTCATCTTCATCAAGATAACCTAAATGATATTTTGAGAACCGTTTGGAATGTGGAAACAAAGCCGACAACCCGAAAATTTTATAAAAAGCTGTTGATGGTGTGGGAAGGCCCCGTTTTGATTCGGGAAGAAATTTTCCCGAACCATCTACCATCTTCACCCCCAGTCCGCCTGCATCCGGATGGGCATCCATGAAAGCAACAACCTTTTCGAAAGTATCATCTTCCACCACAGTATCGGGGTTCAGCAACAAGATATATTCTCCTTTTGCACGTTTAATAGCCTGGTTATTGGCTTTGGCAAATCCAATGTTTTTTTTGTTGACTATAAGCCGGACACCTGGAAATCTCTCACGGACCATTTCAACGGAATCATCCACCGAGCTGTTATCCACCACAAAAATCTCACTTTCCATATTTTGCATGGCTTTAGTAACAGAAAAGAGGCACTGCTCAAGGAAATACCTGACATTGTAATTAACAATAACGATGGAAAGCTTCATGGTTTGCAATACATTACGGGCTCAAAAATAAAACATAATTGGCAGGAAACCGTTATGTTTTTGGAACAAAAAAATATTAAGAAAAAAACGCCGGCAGATGCCGGCGTTTTAATGTATTTTCATGTCTGATTATTTCTAAAAAATATAAGAAAGTCCCAAACCTATCCCAATCCACGACCGGGATTTGTTATCTTTCGTTTTTACAGCATAATTATAACGGAAATTGGCCGTGGCACCTAATTTATGTCCCAGTGGCACAACAACACCTACATCAGGCGAAAAACCAAAATGCCAGGTTTGATCCGAAACATAATACATTCCCATTTGATCCCGCAAATTCATATAATAAGTTCCGACACCCAATCCGACATACGAATATATTTTTTTTGTTGTAAAATAATAATGTACGGTAGCCATCAGTGGCATAGCATTAATATACTTTTTGTTGTATCCCGTAATGGTATTTGTTCCCCTGGTCCGGGTAACTTTTCCATAATCCTTATAGAAGGTCTGCCAGCCAAACCTGCCGCCAACAGTTACATGATCAGTAATAAATTTCCGGCCTTCTAGACTTACACCCCTTAAACTGGGTGTGCTGACAAAGGTATGGGTGTTCCCCGTCCCAAAGCCCATGTTCCATTGAAAATTCAAAATGCCGCCATTTTGTGCAAAAACGCCCATACTTGTGAAAATAAATATGGCACTGATTATGATTGCTTTTATCTTTTTCATGATTTTCATTTTTTAAAGATTATTTA
>JALUYM010000272.1 GCA_027018745.1 Bacteroidales bacterium
TGGTCACCGGTGTTCTGCACTGCCTTTTTTTTAGATGTTGAACCTGTATTTCGGGCAACCGAATCTTTTGTCATTTCCTGGTAAGTCGAATGCATATGCTTATGAAGACGCTTCATATTTTCATCAGCATTGTGTGGCGCTTCTCCTCCAGAATGATACATGCTTCCACCGGGCATTTCCATTATATATTTTTCCATGGGTTTCACGCCGGCTCCTTGTTCATAAACCATTTTACCACCAAGATAAGCAGAGTAAACAAGGACAGCAGAGGTAACAATTAAAAACAGGGTAATTATCCAAAGTTCCCTATACCGGATCTTACGTTTTCTGATGATAAACCACAAGGTGATGGAAACAAAAGCCGAAGTAATGATAAAACCCAAAAGTTTATGAACTTCCATAATTTGATGGATTGCATTGTCATGTATAACCCTTTCATCTTCATAAAGACCACTGGCCAAAGCGGCAAGAACGCTTATGGAACCCAGGATAAGGATCCAGTAAAGGACTATTTTAAGTTCTTCTCTTTTGTTTTTGAACAGAACAGCGAGCAGGCTGATAAAGGTAGAAGTTAACAGCAATGCAATGGGAAAATGCACGATTATCGGATGAATTGTTTCCATTTTTTTAATTTTATTGTTCGGTAAATTGGTTTATTTCATTCTTTCCGCCATACGATGACGGAACATATTCATGCCACGCATCATTCCCCTGTTCATCATCATTCCCCTGTTCATCATCATGTGACGCCGTCTGCCGCCATTATTTGTTTTTTTTATTCCTTTCACATCCTGCGGGGATGCAATTCCATAGTGATTGCCCCAGGAATTAAGAATATAATTAACAACAGCTATAGCATCGGTTTCATTATTCACCTGTGGGGGCATGGGAGATGAATATTTAACGTTGTTAACAACAAGTCCGCCGTTCGATCCGTTCATTACCTGTTCTATCAGTCTTTTTTTGGTTGAGTTTTTCAGGAAATCCGAACCTTTTAACGGAGGAAAAACACCCGAAATTCCCAATCCGTTTGTCTGATGACAAGACACACACCTTTCCTGATAAATTTGAGCTCCCCTGTTGTAATCGGCAATACTTTTCCCGTTTGATTGAACATAAGCCGTATCCTTATTATTGTTGTTGTTTCTATACATAGCTTTTTGAGACATTCGCCCAAAAAACAGAAAGGCAAGTACAAATAATATGGCTATTGCAACAGCAATAATTAAACCTGTTTTCTTTTCCTGTTTCATAATTTTGTATTTAAAATTTACTTTACTTATTGGTTTCTAAGTCTTAATGCATTACTGATCACCGAAACCGAGCTGAAACTCATGGCGGCAGCGGCAATAATCGGACTTAACAGCAGGCCAAATACCGGAAACAAAACACCTGCGGCTACAGGCACACCAACAGAATTGTACACAAAGGCAAAGAACAGGTTTTGTTTTATGTTCCGCATCACCTTATGGCTCAGGTCATGTGCCCTGACAATACCGTTTAGATCACCTTTAACAAGGGTTATTTCTGCACTTTGCATGGCAATGTCGGTACCTGTTCCCATAGCTATTCCAATATTGGCCTGGGTTAAAGCAGGGGCATCATTAATGCCATCACCGGCCATGGCCACAATGTGTCCCTGATCCTGCAACTCTTTCACTTTATTATATTTATCCTCAGGGAGGCAATCGGCCTGGTAACCATCGATACCCACCTCATCGGCAATAGCCTTTGCCGTAAACTCATTGTCTCCGGTAAGCATAACAACCTGAAGACCCGCTTTATGCAGTGCACGGACAGCCTGTTTTGACGTTTCTTTGACTTTGTCGGCAACACTGACCATTCCGGCAATTTCTTTATCAATTACCAAAAACATGACGGTTTGCCCCTTTTGCTGCCATTGAACAGCTTTCTTTGTCTGTTCATCCGTTAATTCCAGTCCAAAGGTTTCCAAAAGGCGTTGGTTTCCCAATCCGGTCTTTTTTCCATCCCATGTGCCAATAACACCTTTTCCGGCAACCGCTTCAAAATTTTTAACATCAAATAACGAAATATCTTTTTCTTTGGCACCTTTGACAATGGCATCTGCCACCGGATGCTCACTGTTTTTATCGAGAGAAGCAGCAATTCCCAGGATTTGTAAATCCGTATATTTTGGTTCGAACGAAACGAAAGAATTCAAAGCAGGTTTCCCTTCCGTCAAAGTCCCGGTTTTGTCCACAACAACAGTATCTATTTTATTCATTTCTTCAATAGCTTTGGCATCCTTTACCAACACGCCGGATTGGGCTGCCCGACCCGTTCCGACCATGATAGACATGGGAGTAGCCAGGCCGAGGGCACAAGGACAGGCAATGACAAGCACGGCAATGGCATTCACGAAAGCATATACTAATGCGGGTTGCGGTCCCCAGAAGTACCAAACAAAAAATGTAATAATCGCTACAGACACCACAATTTGTACAAAATATTTAGCCACTTTATCAGCCAAACTTTGTATCGGCGCCCTGGTTCCCCCGGCTTTGTTGACCATATCTATAATTTGTGCAAGCAACGTATCGGAGCCAACTTTCTCTGCTTTCATTCGGAAAGCCGTTTTACCATTAACTGTCCCACCTATCACTTTATCACCTTTGGTTTTCTCCACAGGGATAGATTCGCCGGTAATCATCCCTTCATCAATAATTGCATTTCCGTTGGTAATGGCCCCATCGACAGGTATTTTTTCTCCGGGCCTGACCTGTAAAATATCACCAGACATAACCTCCTCAAGGGGAATTTCCTGTTCTTCTCCGTTACGGATAACCCTGGCCACGGGAGGCACCAGATTGAGCAACGCTTTTATGGCTGTATTGGTTTTACTGTGTGCCCTGAGTTCGAGTACCTGACCCAGTAATACTAAAGTTAAAATAAAAGCAGAAGCTTCAAAATAGAGATGGACATATCCGCCCGCATCTTTAAATTCTGCCGGAAAAATTCCGGGAACGAACATGCCCAGTACACTAAAAATAAAAGCAGCGCCAACGCCAAGGGAAATTAGCGTCCACATATTGGGCGACCATCGGAGCACGGAATTCCAACCCCTGACAAAGAAATCCCAGCCGGCATAAAATACAACCGGTATGGTCAGGATAAATTCGGTCCAACGCCAAAAATCTTCAGGAGCTATCTTTTTCAGGTCTAACCATGGGACATACGCCGTCATACTAATAATCAAAACCGGAACCGACAAGGCTAGGGCAATCCAAAAACGTTTAGACATGTTGAGATAAGCTTTTTCTTCAACACTCTTTTCTTCGCTTTTTTTTGCCGTTAAACTGACTTCCGGAATCAAATGCATTCCACAAACCGGGCAGTCTCCCGGCTGATCGTAAGTTTTATCACCTTCACACCGCATGGGGCAATGATACTTGACCCCTTTTGCATGATTATGATCAGAATGGATTGATTTTATTTTTAGTTTTTTTTTCTGTCGGCCTGAATCTTTGGCAGGCTTCTTTATAGTTGTGTTCGAAGACTGTTTATGTTCCGTTTTTCCGCCCTCACCGTCTACCGGCACAAGGTGCATTCCACATACAGGGCAATCACCCGGATGATCATAAGTTTTGTCACCTTCGCAGTGCATGGGGCAGTAATACAGCTTTCTTTCTCCCCCGGCAGGCATTTCAGCCATGGCATGTTCATGCCCGTGATGATGAGCCGTCTTTTTTTGTCCGCTCTCACCATCGACCGGCACAAGGTGCATTCCACACACGGGGCAATCACCCGGATGGTCATAAGTCTTGTCGCCTTCGCAGTGCATGGGGCAGTAATATAAAGAGGTCATTTTAACCCTATCCGTTGCAATATGATCGCCTTTATTATTTTTCATTTTTTTCTTTCTTTACGCCGGCAGAAAAAAATTTTCTGCCGGCAAGGTTTAAAAATTAAATTTTTACGAGAGATCTTTTGACATCCTGTCAAAATCCTCCTTGGTAATTTCTCCTCCCGCATACCTTTTTTTTAGGATATCGAGTGAATTTTCATGGTGGGGATATTGAAAAGAAGAGGGGTTACTGGTGCGGTTTAAAAGGGTAATAACAAACCAGATGAACAAGCCCATTATAACCAAACCACTAATCCACATAAATCCTATTCCCCAACCGGACATGTTTCCAAAGTACATCATGATTTTTGTTTTTTTATGGTTAATAAAATAATTTGAATTAATTTTTTCATTTATCTATTAATTTTCAGCAAAGGTAAGGCCGTGCATCTAACTGATTGTTACACAATTTTGAAGAAATCTTATATATTTTTTTAAAAAAACCGGCTGGGCACACAACCGGTTTTTTTTAATCTATATCTGTTTCATTCATTTGTTTATCCTATGTTTGGGTAAGGATAAAAAAATCAGCCTCACACCGGGCGATCACTTAAAAAAGGAACCAGAGCTGGAGATATAAAGAATTATTATCGTCGGCGTTCCTGTCAAAACCATCATAATTATTAACCGCACCATTAAATTTATTATAAGCAGTATAAATCAGGGATATCTTAGTATTTTGCCATGGTAAATAATCTATCTGGGCCATAACCCCGCTGCTGTTAGGAAGTCCTGTCCGGCTTCCGGTTACAGCATCCGGAGCATAAATAATGTTATCGGCACTGCCATGATAATTAAAATATCCAAGGGTGAACTTACAGCCTTTCCGAAAGAAAATGCTGGCATCGGTTTTAAAAGAGTTAACTTTTCCTGTTGCAAACTGGCTATTGCCGGCATCATAACTTGCGTTAAACTTTTGTTTTTCCGAAACGTAACTACTGTGAAAAGTAAACTGTCCTTTAGCAAAAGAATATTCATATTGAAGGTCAAAACCAAAATCAGCATAATTATCCGTTGCACCGGTAACCCCTGTAGGATACAATCTGGTTGATAACCCGAAAGTACCTACTTCGAGATAACTTTTTGTCCACTGGTGTTGAACAGCAATACGCCAGTACGGGCTTAACCCCCTGATCGTCATAACAGAAGAATTGTCAGGGGGAAAGATCGTACCGAATGGAGCAGACCGGTACAAACTAAATCCCAGATATAGAGTGTTACCAAACAAACCGTAAGTCCCTGCCCCCACAGATCCCATAAGTCCACCTTCAATGATTGTACCCGCTGAAGGAACCGGCGCTACACCTGAAGCCGAATAAGGATAGCTCCATGGTGAAGCCGTATTCCATACATCTTCCATCATAGGGCCATTATTCAGAGTAAAGCCATATAATAAGGCTGTTTTCCCAATTTGTGCATTATTGGCATAACGTATATCAAGCATATCAATTCCAAAGCTCCCTTCATCATCTTCCATGGAAACTTGTATAAATGAACCAAGATGTGGGGTGACAGCCCCTCCATAATAAAGGCTCAACGACTGTGGAAATTCAACATTATTATTCTGCGTTCCCGGTATGCTTTTTGCCAGGTGGGTGAAACCGGTATTAAATCCCAAAGACAGCTGTGGTATATGAAGCAATTTTAATATATCCCTGCTTTTTTTACTCTTTGAGGAAGTTTCTTTTTGAACAATGGTCTTGATGTTTGTCATGGTATAACCGTTTAACTTAAACTGCCTTCCAAAAGAAGTTAACTCGGGAAACACTGTATGGCAGGCAGAACAAGATAGTCCTGTTTGCCGAGCAAAGCTGGGAATAGCCAACATTGAAGCAGGTGCGGTTACGAAAGCCAGAAATAAAAAAATAATTCCTGAAATTCCAAAATTTCTTTTGCCGGGAACAGATAACATTTTACCTTTTCCCAAATTATAAAATTTTTTCATTTTTTTGAATTTTGATTATAAAATATTGCTGAAACTTTATTTTGTCCATTCTTTTCAATTCCATCGATTTGGATTAAATAACGAACCAACTTATTATATTGACCCGTTCTTAAATCCCGGGTAATCATTACAAGGCAACAGTGCCCCTTTTCCTATCCACAGCAGGAATGTCCTTTACTTTTCAATGTCTTCCTGTTTCCCCTGGCCATATGTGGAATGAAACTTCCTAAAAAACCTGGCGACCGTTTAGCAGGCAATTCTCTGAAATCAAAAAAAGCTTTTGTTAAAGCTTCCCTGATACGTTGGGACGAAAGGGAACCGGGGTAATAATCTATCTCCACAAAATCCAGACCGGTGTGCAAACCTTCAATTCCCTCTAATTGGTTTAATTCGAAAAGGATATTGTTTTCATATTCCCCGGAAATAATTCTTTCCGATTGAAAACGAACGGTGTTAAGAATATTTTTCATGTCTATAAATTTTTACAAATGTAGTATTGGTCAAACTAATAGCTGTTATACAATTCCCAGAAAAAATTACATGATTTTTCGATTTTAAGCCAGGTATTCCGAAAGGCATAAAAACCCGGATCAAAAACCCGACTTATTTTAATGAAATGTCCATGATTGAATAATTATTAAACCACACAGGGGAATGATTATTCAATCATGGTAAGTTCCATCTGACCAATGAAATATAAAATTATAAACACATGAAACAAACATCCTTTTCAACGGCTATTTCACTTCATAATAACAACGTTTGGGAGAAACGATTTTATCTCTGGTTTTTAAAGCTCTGATAGCCTTATCCACTGCTTTTTTTTCAATACCGGCCAGCTCGGCAATTTCTCCCGCCTTTAAAGGTTTCCCGGCTTTCTTTAATGTTTCAATGATTGTTTTTTCTGTATCCATAATTTAAATATTTAAACGGTTTAACTTCGAATATTCATTTATTGGGGCTCTTACATAATCATACTAAACACTCCGTTTTCGCACAAATAATGCAGATTAATTTTTGTGTAAAGGTAATCATATATTTTTAAATATATATATTTAAATAGTCATATTTATAGATGCGATGCAAATTTCAAGGTAATTATCCCCAAAAAATATTTGAGGATAGATCGTTCACCGGTAACCATAAAGATGGTTTCATCTTTTTACAGATTGAGACCTTACAAAACCAGGAAGAAATTGTCATTCTAAGCAGCGTGAAGAATCTCAATATATTGAATATTCGATGTTTACAGATTCTTTACTGCGTTCAGGATAACAAAATTAGTAGTTTTGCAAAGGTCTCAGTATGTTCTATTCAGAAATAACAAGTTAACTTAAAACAACTTAAATAATACCTCAATGGTGGCATTAGTAACGGGCTCCAAATATTTTAGAACCTACACGTACCATAGTGGCACCTTCTTCAATGGCGATGGGATAATCGCCCGACATGCCCATGCTGATCTCTTTGAAATAAGCTGCTTCTTTGAAATATTTTCCTTTCAGCATATCAAATATGTTGTGTAAATGATGAAATTCCCTGTGTATCTGTTCTTTGTCATCAGTATAAGTGGCCATGCCCATCACACCGCAAATCCGTATATTTTTTAATTGTTTGTATTCTTCCGATTGCAGGATGCTTTCTGCATTTTCAGGATTTAGCCCGAATTTGGATTCTTCGGCAGCAATATGAAATTCAAAAAGGCAATCGATGACCCGGTTGTTTTTTATGGCTTGTTTGTTTATCTCTTTCAATATTTTCAGGCTGTCAGCCGCATGGATCAGTGAAACGAAAGGGGCAATGTATTTCACTTTATTGGTTTGCAGGTGACCAATAAAATGCCACCGTATATCCTGTGGCAAAAGGGGATATTTGGCGGCCATGTCCTGAGCCTTGTTTTCTCCGAAATCACGTTGACCGACATTGTAAGCAGTCTGAATCATTTCCACTGGTTTGGTTTTAGAAACAGCTACCAGTTTTACATGAGGCGGAAGGTCGCTCAGGACTTTTTTCAAATTGGCTTGAATATCCATTGTCTTTTGTTTTAGGCAAAATTAATGAAATCAGTGGCAAAATGTACTACTGAACCCGAAGATATTTTACCAAAATTTTCAGGTTGATGGGCCTTTCAGTTTTTTGACTTTAAAAGATCAAACAGTGCTGATTAAATCAAATTACATGGTTGCTTTTTTCAACAACAGATACTGTCTGTTTTCGGAAGAGGGGAAAGGCAGTGGGGGCAAAACCTGATTTTTAACGGATTTGTATAAAGTAATTTGCATGGAAAACGGTTTGCGAACATGGTCATTGTTGATCCAAAGTTCGCTTTTTCCGTTCCAGGAATTTGTATTGACAGTAACCACAATATTTTTATTGTAGTTTACCGGCACTGCCGAATACCATGCCCATTGCCCTTTTACACTTTGTTTGTCCACTTTGAGCATTTTTGTCCCCTGCCTGATGGTTACCACAGGGAATTTATCTCCTTTCCGGGGATGGTAGAGCAGCAGGGCTACTTCTACGGGATGGTTGTTGTTTGCTGCTTTTAGCGAAATGACATAAGTGAAGTGTTTTTTGGACCTTTTGACAGAAACAGGATAAACCGGTTTTGTCGAAACAGCGGGAGTTGTTTCGGGGATATTTCTAAAATCTGTTTTTTTGCCGTTGACAGCAATGTTTTGAATGTTTTGCGGTTGCAGGAAACGGGCATGAGGGCCGGTTTCGAACACGTTATATTCCAGTTTGTTGTTGTCCTGTTTCAGGGAAAAGACCGCATCGGCCAACAAAGGCCGGTTGGTACTTTGCATGGGAAAGACATTGAACAGTGCCGTTTCAAAACCATCGAGGGGGATGGCCAGCCGGCCGCCGGCAGAATATATTTCCGGTAAGATCCTGCGGTAAGGATAAATTTGCTCTATGACCAGGTTGGCAGCGTTTTCGTTCAGGCCGTAAGCCGGTTTCAATTGAAAACGAATGGTGTCATTTGTAACTTTGGGGTTTCTAACAGCAATCAACCCTTTATCGCCTTTAAAGTGTACATAACCATAAGTTGCGCCCCTGGCGGGGTTTCCCCCAATCATAAAAGTGGAGGCCATTACATCCCGGCTGGCCTTGGCCCATTTGATGGATTGTGAAAGCACGTTCCATTCGGCCGGGGTGAGAATGTCGGGGGAGATATAAAGTTCCCACATGGTAATGCCACGGGCAAAGTAAAGGACAGCATTGTTGGTAAAACGGTCCATGGGTTCGCCCCCCTTGGAAATATTTTCCAGGCGGCCCTTGATAATGCCATGGGTCATCAGGTTGGCCGTTGGGATCCACATGTTGCGAATTTTAAAATCATTGTACAGTGCATAATCGCGGTATGTCATGGCATTGTCGCGCCCATGGATGGAAGGGACATCGGAAAAGGCATAATCGGCAGCATCCATCCAAATCTGGTTTGCATATTGCAACCACCAGGGGCTTAGCCATGTTCCCGTAGTGATGTTGAGATAGACTTTGGGGTTGATGGCACGCACGGCGTTGCATTTGGCTATGACCGATTGCATGACGGCACGTCGTGAATAGATGCCGACGGGATGGCCATGCGTGGGATTGGAGCAACTAAACTGGATGCCATCCCATTTGAAATAGCCCACATGGTCATTGCGGACAAAATTTGTGGTTCTTTTTTGGAACAAGGCACTGTAGTTTTTTCCGGCAAGACAGAGTTTGGCCGAGCCGTAAACGTACTTGTGCCCGGTCACTTCATAACCGTGTTCGCCCATCCATTTTACCCGTTTCATAGCAAAAGAATAACCGCCCATGGGGCCAAACCAAAGTCCTAAAACCGTGTGGGTTTTTGCCAGTGTGTCGGCAATGGGCTTCAAACCGTTGGGAAATTCCTTCCTGTTCAGTGCCCAGGCACTTTGGTAATTGTCCCAACCGTCGTCCAGCACAAAAGCGTTCAGGTGGATATGGTATTTCTCTATCAGGTTTTTCCGCAGCAGCCCGATGATGCGCAGTGTGTTTTTTTGGTCCATAACTGCATCCTGCGGTATTTTTTTGTCCACCTGTGCATACAGGGAGGAACGTAAATCATACCAGCTATTGTAAAGGAGGTATGGTTTGGCCGGTGCTACCCGGATGTCCTTCACGTAACTGAAGAACCATTTTTTTACATATGGTTGCGGTGTAACGGCCACAACCTCCCAATTGCTTTTAACAGGTTTGTTTTCGATCCTTTCGCCAAAATACTGGAAGCTGTTCACAAAAAAAACATTGTTGTGCAGCTGTTTGGCCATGGTCGTGCCCGTAGGGTATTCCAGTCCGATAAAACCGCCATTGAACTGATTGGAAAAAGCTGCCGGTTGCCCGAAGCCGCCGGTTTTTATGATATGGAACGGGGCCCCTGCAGCGTTTTGCGGTTTGGTTTGGTTTACATAGGCAAAGCCGGAGCCTTCAATGTTCATGCCGGTTTTTGTGTTTTTTTCGTTTTCGTTTGTTTCTGTAAAGATAAATTTACCCTCACGGGGGTTCATGCGATCCAGAAAATGGCCATCCAGTTTCGGGTCGCTGACAGCAATTTGCCTGCGGGAATAAAATTCTCCCGGTGCCAGGCTGTAAGAAACACGCAGGATAAAAGGGTTGTCTGTTCCCTTAAAAAAAAGGTTGACCTGTCTTCCCCGTTTGCCATCGGACAATGTGTAATGGCCAAAGACAAAATGAGCGTTGTTGAATTGAACAGGATTATCTGCATTGTTGTCTTTTCCCGGCGCACGCAATCCTGTCCAAACCACATTCAGTGAAAAGCCTGCATCGCTGATAAGTTCTCCGGCAGGACGGTGGTAGGTAGCAGCCCACGATTTTCTGAGCCGGAGTGTGTCCGAGTACAACTGTCCGTTTTTAATGACGATGCTTTGTCGTACTTTGCTGTTCTCCAGAACAAAATTAATGGTTTTGTTTTTTTCGGTTTTAAGAA
>JALUYM010000273.1 GCA_027018745.1 Bacteroidales bacterium
TGGGCGAAGAGATGGTTGTTCGGGTGCTCATGCTTTATTTTGTGCTTGTCTCCGGGAAAGTTCCCCTGAAAATCAGGTTGCTGATTATAGCTGCTTTCGGTTATCTGATCATGCCTGCCGATTTGGTTTCCGATTTTATTCCTGCCATGGGTTTTGCCGATGATGTAGCTTTTTTGGCTTATACTTATGACCAAACGGTAAAATACATGGACAAGAATGTTCGTAAAAAGGCGGAAGAAAAACTTCAAAGCTGGTTCCCGCTTCAATCCGGTAAACAAAACAAACCTATGGATAAACCGTTTACCATCCGATAGATAAAAAAGGATGGGAATATCCCGCCTGTTCCCGGGCAATATTATAAAGATCGCAAATTTTCAGACAGCAGGTTTTGTAATACTTTGCTGAAGTCCCGGATATCTTCTTCGGAGGTGTCCCACGAACACATTAGCCGTACTTCGGAAGAAGCTTCATCCCAAATATGGAAAAAGTAATGTTTTTGTAGCAACGGGATGATTTGAGGAGGAATGATGGCAAAAACGCCGTTGGCTTCTACCGGTTGCGTAATTTTTATTTGAGAAAAGCGTTTCAGGTTGCTTTCCAGCAATTTTGCCATACGGTTCGCATTTTCTGCATTCTTTTTCCACAAATCATCGGTTAAATAGCGCTCGAACTGTGCCGAAATGAACCGCATCTTCGAATGCAGCTGAAGGCCTTGTTTGCGGAGGTACTGAAAGTCCCTGGCCAGGTCTTTTTTCAGGAATACGACGGCTTCTCCAAACATGAGGCCGTTTTTTGTGCCGCCGAACGAAAGGATATCTACGCCGGTATCGGTGATCAACTCACGAAAAGTAACCCCGAGTGACACAGCAGCATTGCTGATGCGGGCCCCGTCTACATGCAGCAGCATATCATTGCTGTGTGCAAAAGTTGCCAGCTCCCTGATTTTGTCCGGAGTGTAAATGGTTCCTTTTTCTGTAACTTCCGAAATGGAAATGATGCGTGGCTGGGCATGATGCTGAAATCCGATACTATGCAAAAAAGGAGTAACCTGTTGGGGAAGAATTTTCCCGTTCTCCGTTTTTATTCCAAGGATTTTTGTCCCGCCAAATTTCTCAGGAGCGGCGCATTCATCCTCGTTCAGGTGGGCACTCTCTGCCGATACAACAGCCTGGTATGAACGCAATAAATGACTTGTTCCCAATACGTTGGCAGCGGTACCGTTGTAAACAAAAAACACGGAAATATCCTTTCCGAAATGTTCCCTGAACCGGGCAATGGCCCTTTGTGTATAAAAGTCGTTGGCTTCTCCGTAAGATTCTACATGGCCAATGTTTGCCTGTATCAGTGCTTCCATTATTTCAGGACAAACACCCGACCAGTTGTCACTTGCAAATGATTTGTTTACTTTACCCATGGTTATTTTATTTTCCGTGATTTTATTTTTATGTTGTTCATTTTGCGTGTACTCAGTAAACCGCAGGCAGCGTCAATATCCCTGCCGCGGGATGCTCTGATGGTGGTAATAATTCCTTTGGCGTTCAAAGCCTCTTTAAACAGAAGGAGCCGTTTTTCATCCGTTCCTTTTAACGGGGAATCGGGGATGACATGAAACCTGATTAAGTTAATACGACAGTTGAGCCCGTTGAGTACCCGTGCCAGCTCTTTCACGTGTCGCGGGGTATCGTTCAGGTTGTTAAAAACGATATACTCGAACGACACGCGCCGTTGACGGCCAAAATCGTGGTTTTTTAGCTCCGTTAAAACAGCCTGTAGGGGATATTTTTGACTTACAGGCATGAGCATGCGCCGTTCCTCTTCAAAAGGAGAGTGCAGGCTGACCGCCAGATGACAGGGGCTGTTTTCCAGGAAATAGTGCATGGCCGGAACGATGCCAATGGTACTGACCGTAATTTTTCGCGGATTCCAGGCAAAACCCCACCCGGCAGTCAATATTTCCAGGCTTTGCATAACTGCTTCCAGGTTATCCATTGGTTCCCCCATTCCCATATAAACCAAATTGGTAACTTTTTCTTTTTCAGGAATGCTTCGCAGTTGATTCAATATCTCCCCGGCGTTCAGGTTAGCCTGAAATCCTTGTTTTCCGGTCATGCAAAACACGCAGCCCATTTTGCAGCCTACCTGGGAAGACAGACAAAGTGTTGCCCGTTTGTTTTCGGGAATATAAGCAGACTCAATAAAGCCATGGTCGCTAATTTTGAAAAGGTATTTTTTTGTGCCGTCAGCAGAAACATGCACGTTCTCAGGTTCTTGTATGCCTGTCGTATATTTTTCAGAAAGCGCAGCCCTTATTTTTTTTGAAACGTTGCTCATCTCATCAATGCTGGAAATGTTCTTTTTGTAAAGCCAGTCGGTTATTTGTCTGGCGGTATATCTTGGAGCATTCATTCCCAGGATAATTTCCTGTATTTGCGCAAGCGTTTTACCAAAAAGAGGTTCTTTGTCCATGTCTGTTTCTATCAAGGTACAAAATTACAAAAAGCTATAGTAAAGATGGTTTTTTAATAATTACCGGCTTATTTAATTGTTCGTTTCAGGAAATTAAGAAAAGTGTATTTAATGAATATTCTTACTTTTGCAACTTTGTAAGAATCAATCATCAGAAAAAGTGATTTAATTTTCCATGTCCCATTCTTTAAAAATAACACAGGTTTTTTTTCTGGCTATGATAAAGTATTTCTATGCTCCGCTATACGGAGTTGCTATCGGTATGGGTTTTTGGGAAAATTTTTTCTCTCTTATTGCCGGTGGGATGCTGGCATTTATCATTTATTATTATTTTTCTGAGCTTGTCATTGTTTATTCGCGTTATTTAAGTCCTTATGTGGTAAAAGTTCTTCCTGTCGCATGGCAGCAGGCCGCCAAAAGGCGTAAAGTTCGCCGTGCAATCAGAAGAAAAAAAAGGAAAAAATTTACCTGGATTAATAAATTTATGGTCAAGCTCCGTCGTGGTTACGGTATGTGGGGTATTATATTGCTTACCCCTGTTTTATTATCGCTTCCTGTCGGTGCTTTTTTGCTGAGGAAATATTATCACGAAAATAAAATGTCGCTTCCGTTTATGCTTATGTCCATTGTGGTGGAGGGTTTTATCCTTTGTGTTGTTTATTCAAGTGCAGCCCATTTTCATTTGTAAGAATCCTGATTTTAGTGAATGGACAAAGTAAAAGCAAATGAAAACCCGGTAAATTTTCCTGCATTTCTTCCTGCCAGGTCTATCGGGGTATAAAATACAATGATAAATGTTTTTCCTCTTTCGATGGTTACTCCCGGGTGAAAGCTAAAGCGAAAAGCATCTGGTTGAGCGTTTTTAAAGTGGTCATATTGCAAACTAATGCCTCCAATCAGTTGTAAAGTATGGTGGAAGACATAATATCCCAAATCGCTGTCAAGAAAATAATCATCCGAAAGAGAATTTGTGTAACAAAAGGTATATTGGTATTGGGCTGAAATATCAAGGGAAAACCGCGGACTGAAAATACTGGTTAATCCTACACCGGAAGCTATACCCATGGCTTTTCCAAAAAAACCTGTTTTTCTTACATTCCAATCGGGGGAATCAGAAAAATTGAAACCGACCAATGCTACGGCAAGAAATTTTTTATGTTGTAAAAAGCGGTATTTGGCCCCGAAGGAGAGTGAACTTAAGTTTGCAGTAACATAGGTTCCTATTTCCAAACGAGGGCTCACGCCATAGGTAAACCGGAAAAAGAAATTCCTTAAAATAACAGCACTGTCTGCATCGGCCGTAGCAGGATAAAGTCTTCCATTATTACCAAAAGCTTTTTTGCCGTACAGATAAATAAAAGAAGGTTCGGCTTCGAGATGCCCGGTAGGAACCAATATTGCATCGATGGCAGTGAGTTTGGAGGCGGAAACACCTGCCACCTGGGCAGAAGCTGTTTTGCTTTGCAAAAGCAAGCCGAAAAAAAGAATAAAAAAGAGACCTGAATATTTAATATTAAAAAAATCCATTGTTTTTTAGCACAAAAATAGAATGGTTTTCCAAAAGGCAAAATACCGGGAGAAAGGTATTTTTATGAATAAATGATGTGGTATCAGTTTGGCTTTTGTGTTTCGTAGATTTCTTTGATCAGGTGCTGGTATTGTTTTTTAATCACCCTTCTTTTTAGTTTCAGTGTTGGCGAAAGCTGTCCTGTTTCGGTGCTCCATTCTTCACAAACCAGCCTGAATACTTTAATTTGTTCAACATGCCCCATTTTCTTGTTGTATTTTTCAACCTCCTCGGCATAACGTGCAACGACTTTCGGTTTGTGCACCAAATCTTTGTTGTCACGATAGGTAATGTTGTGCAAATGGCACCAGGCGTGCAGATAATCAAAATCGGGAACGATCAGGGCTGCGGTAAACCGGCGGTTTTCACCGATTACCATAAGTTGTTCAATAAACATGGATTCTTTCAGGGTGTTTTCAATCAGCTGTGGAGCAACATATTTTCCTCCCGAAAGTTTAAATATTTCCTTTTTCCGGTCAGTAATCCGTAAAAACCTGTCTTTATCCAGTTCGCCAATGTCCCCGGAATGGAACCATCCGTCTGGTTCAAGCACTTCACTGGTTTTTTCGGGGTCTTTATAATATCCCATCATGACATTATCGCCCCTGATAAGTATTTCACCATCTTCGGCAATTTTCACTTCCACTTCATCAAGCACAACACCGACCCATCCAAAGCGGATGTAAGGAAAATAAGACCTGTTTCCGGCCACCACCGGTGAGGTTTCCGTCAGGCCGTAGCCTTCCTGGACAGGAATGCCTGCTGCCCAGAAAATTCTTGATAATCTTGGTTGAAGGGCAGCCCCTCCCGAAACAACGCTTTTTAAAGAACCACCGAGGGCCTCACGCCATTTGCTTAATACCAATTTCCTGGCAAGGGCCAATTTTATGTTGTAGGCCGGTGTCCGGTTTGCCGGGTTGGGATCGTACTGGTCGCCAATTTTTACTGCCCAGAAAAAGATGGATTTTTTCAGTCCTTTGAGTTCCCTGCCTTTAAGTATGATTTTATCATAGATTTTTTCAAAAACCCGTGGTACCGTGATAAAGGCATTGGCTTTTATCTCATTCATGTTTTCCACAATGGTGTCAATGCTTTCGGCATAATAAACCGAAATGCCGAGTGATTGCCAGACATAAGTTCCGGTACGTTCCAAAACATGGCAAAGTGGCAAAAAGCTGAGTGCACGGTCTCCGTGTTTCACTGCAGTGACCAGCTTTTGTGTCATCAGCACATTGCTCACCACATTTTTGTGACTGAGCATCACCCCTTTGGAAAGGCCTGTAGTCCCTGAAGTATAGATCAACGTCAACAGGTCTTCAGGTTTCACTGCTTTTCGTCTTTTTTCCAGAAGAGGCCGTAAAGCCGTCTTTTTTCCTGAAGCCTGACCGGGTATTGCCAACCAGTGGGATGCCCCTTCCACTTTATCAAATGTATAAATGGCCTCCAGGTTTTCAATTTCATCCACAAAATGATGCAACCTTTCAAAAAGTTCACTCGTGGACACAATTAAAATCCGTGAATCGGAATGGGTCAGAATGTGCCTGTATTCATTGTCGCTAATGGTAGGATATATGCTTACATGGACGCAACCGATCTGGGCCATGCCAAAATCCATGAAATTCCATTCGGGACGGTTGTTACTGACAGTGGCAATTTTATCTCCTTTTTTAAAGCCCATGGCCAGCAGCCCCAGGCTGACAGCGTCAGTGTTTTTCCGATATTCTGTTGTACTGAACGTTTTCCATTTGCCCTGCTGTTTCACAGCCAAAGCTACATCCATGGGAAAATTTTCTTCAGCGTAAGCCAACAAATCAAATATTCTTTTTACCGCAGTCATCTGTTAAAGTATTTGGAGAATAAAAAACCAATAGTAATTTTATAGCCATTGCCAATTTCTTCGACTAAGATAATGATTTTTTTGAAAGATTTGAAACCTGAGGCTTTAAAATTAATTTTGATATTCCCTGTTTAGCCCGAACCATTCAAAAAAGGGAGGTGAATGAAAATAAAAACAACAAGGCTGTTTTCAACCTTGTTGCTGAGTTGGTTTGTGGGCCCACCAGGACTTGAACCTGGGACCACCTGATTATGAGTCAGGTGCTCTAACCAACTGAGCTATAGGCCCTGTTTTTCTGTAAAGTCTGAAAAGGCTGCAAATTTACACATTCAATGTCAATTATCAAGGTTATTATAAAAAAAATTCAGCGGTAAATTCCTGTTTAACCCAAAATATTTTTCAGGGTACGGTTTACTTCAGCATAAAGTGCGGCAACTTCCCCGTTGTTATCAAACCTGAAATCGGCCATTTCAATACATTTGGCCAGGTTTTGTTTATTGGGGTCAGTGGTGGTCATCTCGCGGGCCTCATTAGCAAGAAAGGTCTCAAAATCAATATGGTCGGTTTCCGTACCCCGTTGCTTTATCCGTTCGTACCTGATTTTCGGGTCGGCATCCACGGCAAAAAGATAAAAGTTGCCCTGCCTGCGCAAAAAGTTTACTTCTCCGGGGGTGCGGATACTTTCAATAACGGCATTTTCTCCTTCTTTTACTGCCTGTCTGTACAATGCTTCTACAATAAAAGCCGGGTGATGCTGGCTGCGCAACCGGTTGGCCACCGAAGTCATGCTATCGCGGTTGACGGGAAGTCCTTGTTTTTCAATTTCTTTTATCAAATAAGCCCGCACGGAATAATGTCTGAAATTTTTCTTTTCTTTCAGATAATTCACAATGGTCCCTTTTCCTGCACCGAGTGTTCCGGTGATGCCAATGATGAGCATAAGAATTTTTTTAAAAAGCAAAAATACGAAGATCCCTTTATCCATGAAGAAAGAATATTTTTTCTGTGGGGATAAATTGTGGCTGGCAGGTTAAAACCGATCCTGTTTTGTTGCATTTACTATTTTTGACACACAAAACAAAGCCATGGGATGGAGTGTTTTTTCCGATGAGTATTTTATGAATGAAGCCCTGAAAGAGGCACAAAAGGCTTTTGATATCGGCGAAGTGCCGGTAGGGGCCGTGGTGGTTTGTAACAACCGCATTGTGGCACGGGCACATAACCTGACCGAAACACTCCACGATGTTACAGCCCATGCCGAAATGCAGGCATTCACCGCAGCAGCAGATTATTTAAACAGCAAATACCTGCATGACTGTACCCTCTATGTAACGGTCGAACCTTGTCTTATGTGCGCAGGTGGTGCTTACTGGACACAGATCGGACGCATTGTGTATGGTACGGATGATGAAAAACGCGGCTTTTCAAAAATTAAAATGCCCGTTTTGCATCCTGCCACCCAACTGAAAAAGGGTGTTCTTGCGGAAGCCTGCAGCCGGTTGATGACCAGGTTTTTTCAGCAACGCAGATAATGATTTGACGTATCCGCTGTTTTTATTCGAAACAGCGGTTGTTTTGTCAATGCCATTCACCGAAATAGTCGATGGCCACATTGGTTTTGGGATCGGTGGTGTAGTATTCGTTGGAATTATAATTCCATCCCATGGTCGTAGAACCACCCCCGCCCTGGGTGGTTATGACATACCGGTTGGAAACATAGCCAATGTGGGCAGCCTGCGCTGCTGGAGAGGGCTGGTCGCCCCCGCTCGGGTCAACAGGTATCCAGCCATAATTAGGCAGATAAACTTCTACCCATCGATGAAAAACATCGTCAATGGCACGATTGTCTCCTCTTTTGGCAATAGTTCCGACATATCGCGCAGGAATACCGGCAGCCCTGCACATAGCGATAAACACAAAAGAATATTCCGAACAGGAACCGTTGCCCCTTGCCAGCACAGTGGGCGCTGTATTCCAACCGCCCACCCGTTTGTAATATAAATGAGCGATAACATAATTGAATATCTTCCGCATTTTCCAGTATAGATTGGTTTCTTTTCCTATTGCTTTGGCAACGGCATCGGTAATCACGGTGTCATGGATATCATATTTGGCATTATCGCGTAAGTAACGGTCTTTCACAAGGGCGGGAATGTCATTTTCTCCACCTACTTTGCCCGGGAAAATAAAATAACGTACATCATACGTGGTGATTTTATATTCTACTGTTATGGCTTTTTTCTGCCCGGGGGCAATATCTTTAAAGACAAAATGTGCCGTTTTTTGTCCCCATTGATCGGTTGCAATGTTAGTGACTGCCGGAGAATAGCTGAATTTACTGTCAAGTTGCTGGTTAGGCCGGTTTTCCGGAAGGGCTATTTGAACATCGATACGGATAATTTTTCCCGGCCCGAAATTGGTTGTTAAGTGCCGATAGGTGATGGTTTCGTGTGACGGGTTAAATCGTATATATTTTTGATTATCTATCCTGAGTTGATAAATTTTTTTGCTTTCAAAGTCTACATTCCACAAAGTTTTACCATCCCAGCAAAGTCCGCGGGCATATTGTCCGGGCGAATCGGTAATAAGAATAACATCACCGGTATTTGGGTCAACACGATATATTTTGTTCTGAATACGGTCGGAAACCCAAAGATATTTTCCATCGAAAGTAAGTCCCTGCGGAGAACTGGCTGGCGAAGGGAACTCTTTAATGGTGGTTCCGTCTTCCGGATCAAATTGGATGAGCTTTTTGTGGATGTTGTCTACGCACCACAAATAATGGCCATCCCATGCAAGGCCTGCCGGTGAAGGGGTAGGGGCATCAATGGTGTGGAGTATCCGCCCGTTTTTTGGGTCAATTTTAAAAATTTTGCCATTGTGGTATTCATTGCCTTGCGGGATGAGCCCCTTGCTGTCGGCATTCCAAAGATATTTGCCGTCAAAGGCCAGCCCCATGGGGTAATAAGCCGGCGATTCAATACTGCGGATAACCTGGCCACGGGTATTGAGTTCGTAAATTTTATCAGTTTGGAAATCGGAAACCCATAAATGTTGCCCGTCCCAAGTCAGGCCCGAAGGATAATTTCCGGGCGTGTTGAAAGATCGAATAACCTGACCGGTATAAGCAAAAAGCGTTGCCGGCAGGATGATGAATAAAATGGTGTACAAATTTTTCATGGCTTTACTTGGGTTTAGTTTGGAACAAAGTTACACTTTCGTTTGGAAATATGAAAATTATGTAACATTGCTTTTCAGCGGGAAAGATTTGTTTGAAAATTTTTTTGAAATAAGGGCTTTATTTCCCTGAAATTTAGTTCTTTTGCAAGTTCAACTAAAACAAATAAAAGTGAAAAGGACGGAAATAAAATATTTGCTGGAACTAATTGATTTTGGGAAGGATATCAATGTAAAAGGATGGGTGCGTACCAAACGGATCAGTAAAAATGTGGCTTTTATTGCACTTAATGATGGCTCGACCATTAAAAACGTGCAGATTGTGGTGGAGTTGAATAAAGAAACAGAAAAGATTCTGGAACACATTTATACAGGAGCTGCCCTTTCGGTAGATGGTGTCCTGACGGAGTCGCTGGGCAAAGGACAGAAAGTAGAAATCCAGGCCAAAAATATCGTAGTCCTGGGCGAAGCCAATCCGGAAGAATACCCCCTGCAACCCAAAAAGCATAGCCTGGAATTTTTGCGTGAAAAAGCCCATTTGCGTTATCGTACCAGCACGTTCAGCGCCATTGCACGCGTGCGGCATGCTATGATCTTTGCCCTTCACAAATATTTTAACGACCATAACTTTTATAATATACATACTCCCATTATTACAGGATCCGATGCAGAAGGTGCCGGTGAGATGTTCCAGGTTACCACATTAGATTTGGAAAATGTTCCCAAAACAGAGGATGGTAAAGTGGACTACCGGAAAGATTTCTTCGGGAAACCCGCCAACCTTACTGTTTCCGGCCAGCTTGAAGGTGAGTTGGCAGCCCTCGCATTGTCAAAGATATATACTTTCGGGCCCACTTTCCGCGCAGAAAATTCGAATACTACCCGTCATTTGGCCGAGTTTTGGATGATTGAACCGGAAATGGCCTTTTATGACCTGAACGACAACATGGACCTGGCGGAAGATATGCTGAAATACGTTATTCGGTATGCTCTGGACAACTGCATGGATGACCTGTTGTTTCTGAGTAAACGCCAGCAGGAAGAAGAAAAAAACAAAAAAGCGGAGCAGCGGTCCATGGAACTGATAGAAAAATTGCAGTTCGTTCTGGCCGAACCTTTTGTAAGGCTGACTTATACGGAAGCAATTCGTGTCCTGATGAATTCTAAACCCAACAAAAAGAAACGGTTTCAGTACGTTATCGAAGCTTGGGGTGCCGACCTGCAATCAGAACACGAACGTTATCTTGTAGAAAAACATTTTAAGCGCCCTGTTATTTTGACCGATTACCCTGCCGACATCAAGGCTTTTTACATGAAGCAAAATGATGACGGAAAGACAGTGAAAGCCATGGATGTTTTGTTTCCGCAAATTGGTGAGATCATTGGCGGATCACAACGCGAGGAAAACTACGACAAGCTCTATAAACGGATCAAAGAGCTGAACATTCCCGAGTCATCGATGTGGTGGTATCTCGAAACACGCAAATTCGGTTCGGTACCGCATTCGGGTTTTGGTTTGGGTTTTGAACGGCTGATCCTTTTTATGACGGGAATGACCAATATCCGCGATGTAATCCCTTTTCCGAGGACGCCGTTAAATTTGGAGTTTTAAAAAAACAATAAAACCTGTTCATTCAAAAGATTTTTTATAATTTTGCCGCTGCATTGCCCGATGGTGTAATTGGCAACACG
>JALUYM010000274.1 GCA_027018745.1 Bacteroidales bacterium
CACCTGGCGTTATTACCGCAGCGAAGCGCTGCCCGTCGCACGGGAACAACGCGCCGGGGCCATGCTGGCTTACCGGCAGGGCGCCATAGGCTATGTGGCCTTTTTGCAAAACGTTCGCGATGCCATGCAGTTGGAATTTAATGCACAGGAAGCATTTGCCAGCTACCTCAACGCCCGGTTTAACCTGGAGTATTTTATCCAGTCATCAAAACAATAATTTTCAGCCCCAGGCAAATAAAAAAGAGTTAACCGTTTTGGCGGGATTTTCGATGGCGAAGCCGAAAATCGTGACAAAACAAAATTCGTGTCATTCGTGGATACAAAATAACGTATTAGGTGATAATTAATTATAAAAATACAAAACACATGAAAACAAAAAAATTCATTATCGTGAAAACAATTTTTCTTTCCGCCCTGCTCGTGCTGGGGCTGGCGGCCTGCAACGTAAAATCCGAAAGCAAAACAGAAAATACCGGTACCGAAAAAACGGAAGAGAAAGCCACAGAAGGGCTGTCTCCCGTCCTTCTGACATCCCAACAGGTCAAAGCACTGAACATCGAGGTGGATACCTTGGGAAAACGCGATTTCCACGGCGTGGTGGAAGCCAACGGACAGTTACGGGTACCCCCGCAAAACATGGCTTCGGTGACGGCCATCGTGGGGGCCAATGTCCATTCCATCCGGGTTTTCCTCGGCAATAAAGTCAAAAAAGGCGAGGTACTGGCCTCCTTAAGCCATCCCCGGTTGTTGCAAATGCAAACCGATTTCCTCGACAGCTGGAACCGTATGGCTTATCTCGAAAAGGAATACCATAGACAGAAAAAACTCTACGCAGCGCAAATCGGATCGGGAAAAGATTTCCAAAAGGTGAGTGCCGATTATTTTTCCCTGAAAAGCAACCTGAAAAGCCAGGCTTCGCAACTCAGGCTGTTGCAAATGGACCCCGAAAAGATAAAACAGGGCACCATCTACGAAAGGGTTCCGGTCGTCAGTCCCATCAACGGTTATGTGGACAAGATCAATGTCAACATCGGACAGTATGTGGAACCGCAGAAAACGATGTTTAAGATTATCAACAACGACCGTATCCATGCCGACCTGCAAATCTTTGAAAAAGATGTGTACAAGGTAAGCGTGGGGCAAAAGGTACGTTTTTCGGTAGCTTCGCACCCCGATGCCATGCTGACGGCCACCATTTTTGCCGTGGGCAAATCTTTTGAACAAAACCCCAAAGCAGTCCACGTGCATGCTTCGTTCAAAAACCGGGGCAACGGTCTTATCCCCGGCATGTACATCACCGGCCGTATCTCCACCGACAACGACTTTGCATATGCCCTGCCCGAAAGTGCCGTGGTTGCTGATGGCGGAAAGCAGTATGTTTTTACCGTGCAAAAGGAAAAAGAGGGACTCCGCTTTACGCCGGTTGAGGTGGTGATAGGCCAAAAAGAAGAGGGCTGGGATGAAATCAGGCTCCTGCAACCGGTGAAACCCGGAACGCTGTTTGCCTGGAACGGCGCCTACTATGTGCTTTCGGAAATGAAAAAAGATGAAACGGGGGATGAAGATTAATCAAAGAATTGCCCGGGAATAAATTCCCGGGCAACTGATGGAATCGTCCGCCTTTGGCGGACTGTGTGGAAGTCCGCCAAAGGCGGACGGCTCACCTGATAGCCGTGGATTTCAATCCACGGCCAATCCACGGCTGCAAAAGATAAACAAACAACCTAACACAAAATAAAATGAAAGAAGTAAAAGCATTTGTCCGGCCTGAAAAGGTGGACCAGATTGTTCCGGCGCTGAAAGAAGCCGGGTTTAAAAACATTTCGCTTACTCCGGGCGAA
>JALUYM010000275.1 GCA_027018745.1 Bacteroidales bacterium
CGTCAATGCGGATAAGACAGGAAAACAAAGTGTTTACAGCAAAAAGCTCCCCGTTGCGGCCAAAACTAAGGTCATGGATATCAAGGGGGCCGGTATGGAAAGTAACCCTCGGCATATACAAGGCATCATATCTTCCCGGTGCCTTCGGGTAATGCTTTGCCAGTTCCGGCGAATTGGCAAAAACAATGACCTCATCTTTGCAGGCAAGCGCCAGCTTTTCGTTGTCACGGTCTTCTGCAATTCCCATAACTTTATTAAAAGTACGGGGAAGTTGTACCAGCGAATTTTCATCTTTCGGCGAGAGAAAGATTAATTTTCCAGCCTGAAAAGTAGAGATGGCAAGCGTACATTGCAGGTTCATAAGTAATTCGGGGACCTGTGCAGAATACTGGCAACTGAACGGTGCCGGGCCCGTCATTGCCATTTTATTGAAATGTTGTTGCGCCATAATCCTGAGTGAAAAGACTTCCGGTTTAATTGCTGGCAAAAAAACAGGAAAAGATGATTGTTTTCATAACAAAGGGTTTAACCGTCGGTATATAACGGGTACAAATTTAGGATTTTTTTTAAAACCTCCAAAAAGTGCTGATTTATCCAAAATGCACATCTGTCGGATGCGTCAGGAACAGGGCTGTCCTTTCCGGTGTGGCGATTGAAAAGTTTTGCGTTACACGGGCGCAACCCCAGGCCCATGAAATCACTTCCGAAGGTGCCCCCAAGCCGCAAACCCAATACCGGCATACTACCTAAATTACAAAAATTTTATGCCGTAATGTCTTTGTCATTTATTGTTGCAAAGAAGGTCATGTAAGGGTTAAGCCGTTCATATTTCGCAACTTGGCATACTCCAAAAACAGGAAAAAACATCAGGCAGAAAGATATCCACAAAATTTTTGTCTTTTGCCCAATGAATAAATCCGGGGGCAACTGTTGGGATGACCATCCTTCCGGTCTCGGTGCTACAGTCGGCACGGCCCAATTTGTTGCCCGGGAATTCATTCCCGGGCGATTAGGGGCAATACATTGCAAATTATAGAAAAGAAAAACTCCCGCGTTTGCAACGCGGGAGAGGTTGGATGT
Source organism: Bacteroidales bacterium (assembly GCA_027018745.1). Lineage (GTDB taxonomy): Bacteria > Bacteroidota > Bacteroidia > Bacteroidales > F082 > Sulfidibacterium. The sequence goes on from JALUYM010000275.1 coordinate 1,081, forward strand.
TCTCCGGGCGTGGACGCCCGGAGCGGTGGGATTTTATCAGCAAAAGCCCTTTTCATTAACGAATTTCACCAATTGCACGAAAATGTTTTAGGGGAAGCCGCAGGCTTCCCCTAAAACAAAAATGAGTGTAATCCCTGCCCGACTATGTCATTCAGGCGTGCGTGTAATTCGCTGGCAAACAACATCCCGGCGAAAAACGACTAAAACTTCGGAAGAATATGTATTTTTGACAAAAGGATAACAGATTTTTTATGAAACCCGTTACTTTCATTGATATTGAAACGGACCCCCAATCAGCTAAAATACTTGATTTGGGCGCTGTAAAAGTTGACGGGACTTCTTTCCACGCAAACAGTATCCGTGATTTTACCGGTTTTATCAATGGTTCCGCTTTTCTGTGCGGGCATAACATCCTCGAACACGACCTGAAATACCTTGCCCCTTCTGTCGACTTAAGCGGCTTTGTCTTTATCGATACCCTGTTTTTATCGGCGCTGCTGTTTCCGGCCAGGCCTTACCACCGGCTTTTAAAAGATGACAAACTGCAAACCGATGAGCTGAACAACCCGCTGAACGATGCGCTGAAAGCCAAAGACCTCTTTTTTGATGAAGTAAACCGGTTCGGGCAAACCGATGCGGAGCTCAAACAGATATTTTACCTGTTGCTTCGTGACCACAAAGCGTTTTCCGGGTTTTTTAAATATACCGGCTTTTCCGCTTCCGGCGGCCATGCCGCAGATTTGAT
>JALUYM010000276.1 GCA_027018745.1 Bacteroidales bacterium
CAGGGTGGCCCGTTAAGCCTTTCCTATCTTGATTTTGTAAAAAACAAAGGCGATATCCTTTCCCAGGATATGTATAAAGATTATAATTACAAAATTAATGGTATTATCATGCTCGGTAACCGAGAAACTTATGTTATCGGTTTTTCACAAAAAGACACAGTCCAACTGCCGTTATTTCAAGGGAAAATTTATCTTGATGCACAAACCCTGGCCATTGCAGGTATGGAAGTGGAAGTGACCCCTTCCCGTCTCGACAAAGCTTTAAATTACGTAGTAAAGAAAAAACCGGCAGGGTTAAAAGCCCAACTCCTGGGGATACACATCTTAGTAAAATACAGAAAAATAGGTGATAAATGGTATCTGAACTATTTGCGAAATGAAACAGATTTGAGGTTCAAATGGAAGAAAAAACTCTTCCGTTCCAATTATACCATCACAGCCGAAACAGCCATTACAGATATCAACACAAAAAATGTTGTAAAACCCAAATACAGCGAACGGTTTAAACCCAATGAAATACTTTCCGATAAAGTCAGTAGTTTTTCCGATCCCAATTTCTGGGGCGCCAATAATGTGATTGAACCGGAAGTATCCATCCAAACTGCCATTCGAAAAATCAGCAGAAAGCTGAAAAGGGGAAAGTAAACTATGGCTGTGGACTGTTCGTCTCGTGAATTATTTTCTTTCCTGAAGGGGAAAGCCAGGTTGTATCGTTGTGTGGATTTTTTACATAAGCCAAAGTGTATCCCTGCATGGTAATTTCCACGTAAAGAGCCGGACAACTACCTGTACAAACCTGGGGAACGCTGGAAACAAAATAATCTCCATGAACATCGGTGGTGGTTTGCATTTGAAATGTGTCAGGGGATGGATGCTCCAGATAGGCTCTGACGGATACACCTTTCAAAGGCATTCCGGATATTTTATCCATAACCACCCCATTACCTGATATGGTTTTTTGACAAGAGGAAAGAACCATTAAAAAAATAAGCCCCATAATCATTCCAAACCCGCGACAATGCATTTCTCACAATTTTCTTCAAAGATATAAAAGCTTTCGGGAACGCAGGAAGTTTCCTGTATTTTTTCTAAATTGCAAAAAATAATTAATTTAGATAAACACATGAAACCGAGTTTATTAATACTTGCCGCAGGTATCGGCAGCCGCTATGGTGGCGTAAAACAAATGGACAAAATAGGGCCCTCCGGCGAGAGCATCATCGATTATTCGGTATTTGATGCTATCAGGGCCGGATTCGGAAAAGTGGTATTTGTCCTGAACCCGGAAATTGAAAAAGACTTTAAGGCTGTTTACGAACCCCGCCTTGCCGGGAAAATTGAAACGGCATACGTGTTACAAAAACTCAATAACATTCCCGATGGGGTTGCGTTTAACTCCGAACGGGTAAAACCATGGGGAACCGGACATGCCGTACTGATGGCCCAAAACGAAATCAACGCTCCGTTTGCTGTTATCAACGCAGATGACTTCTATGGCCGTCAGGCTTTTGAAGTCATGGGAAAGTTTTTGTCCGAACGCAAAAATGATGAGACACATTATGCCATGGTAGGATATCAACTGGGCAATACCCTTTCTGAAAACGGCAGCGTGTCGCGAGGCATATGCAGTACCCGTGACGGTTTGCTGACCGATGTGGTAGAACGTACCAGTATATACAGGCAAGCGGATGGCACCATTGTCTACGAAGAAGGGGGCAAAAAGTATCCCATCGGTGAAAACAGCCTGGTATCCATGAATTTCTGGGGGTTCACACCCCGGTATTTCGGGCAGTCAGAAGCTTACTTTTCCGATT
>JALUYM010000277.1 GCA_027018745.1 Bacteroidales bacterium
CGGAAATGGACAGACCGGATAAGGAAACAGATTTGCAAAGTTTGGGATATTTCTTTAAAAATCTGGAAAAATTTGCTTTTTATGGGTTATTGGATACCGCGTTGAAAGGCGATGGATGGGACATTAAAATACTTCGCGAAAAAAAAGATTACAACATCATTCTCGATTACCTGCTTACCCGGAAAGGATTGGATTATGGCAGACTGCCCAAGGCCTTGTTGCATTTTCATCTTTATCCTGATGGCCCGCGGCGTGCTTTTGAAGAGCATCTGGCAGAAGCTGCCCGGTATGCCACAGACAAAAACGGTGTTGCCAGGGTGCATTTTACTGTTTCGCCCGAGCATCAAACGGAATTTGAAGAAGCGTTGGAATCGGTCCGTGAGAAATATGAAAAACGTTTCGGGGTACGTTTCGATGTTGCCTTTTCGCAACAGAAACCTTCAACCGATACAGTTGCTGTGGACATGGACAACCAGCCTTTTCGCCATACCGATGGCACTTTGATGTTCCGTCCCGGGGGACATGGTGCCCTTATTGAAAACCTGAATGATTTACAGGGCGAAATTATTTTTGTGAAAAATATTGACAACATTGTTCCCGACCGTCTGCGTGATACCACTTATCTGTATAAAAAAGTGATTGGCGGGCTGTTGTTCAGGTTACAGGAAAAGACTTTTGAATATCTTGATATCCTGGATGATGGCAATTTGTCCGATAAAAAGCTCGATGAGATCAAAACATTTGCAGGAGAGGAGTTACACATTTTTATTCCGCCGGCTTACAGGGGCTTTGGTAAAATGGAAAAGATCGACTTTCTGTTTAATAAACTCAACCGGCCCATGCGTATAGCCGGCATGGTAAAAAATGAGGGAGAACCCGGCGGAGGGCCGTTTTGGGTGGTGAATGATGAAGATGAGGTTTCTTTGCAGATTGTTGAATCGTCACAAATTGATTTTGATGATCCGGAACAAAAAGCTATTGTGGCCAAAGCCACCCATTTCAATCCGGTGGATTTGGTATGCGGTGTACGCAATTTCAAAGGCGAACCTTTTGACCTGCGCGATTTTGTGGACCCGAAAACCGGTTTTATTTCCATCAAATCCAAAGATGGTCATGAACTGAAAGCGCAGGAATTACCCGGCTTGTGGAACGGCGCCATGGCCGATTGGATTACCATTTTTGTGGAAACGCCGCTGATAACATTTAACCCCGTGAAGACTATTAACGATTTGTTGCGTCCGCAACACCAACCTGAAGCATAGGCTTTATGAAACAATTTATTTATTTGCAGGTCAGAAGAATGACGCGCTCCTCGTTTTGGCAGAAAAACCTGGTGCTGAACATTGTTGTGGGGATTTTCCTGATACTGGTTCTTTTGGAAGTGCTGGCCGTTGGAATTTTTCTGGAAAAGATACTGGAAAAAACCGGCCGGGGCGAACCGCCGGTGGAATTGCTCAACAAAGGGCTTGCTTTTTATTACCTGGTGGTTTTTATGCTCCGCTTTTTTATTCAGGATTTGCCCACCATGGAAATCACGCCGCTGCTGGTATTGCCTGTAAAACGGAAGAAAATCAGCCTTTTTCTGAATTACCGGTCACTGCTTTCCTTTTTTAATTTCCTGCCCTTTTTCCTGTTCCTGCCCTTTGCCGCAACCTATTTGCCGGCACATTATTCCGGGCAAACGGCTTTTGTCTGGTTTGCGGCCGTTTTTCTTTTTGAGCTAAGTTCTAATTTCCTTGTCATCCGGCTAAAGCGGCAAACCACCGTCAAGCCTGTCACCATGCTCCTCTTTTTTGCGGC
>JALUYM010000278.1 GCA_027018745.1 Bacteroidales bacterium
GTTGGTAATACCAATATCGTAACCGATGGCATTGGGTAAGGGATTGGTTGTAAAAATGTTACCGTTATTATTAAAATAGGGGACCAGGTTGATGTCTGATGAAAGATAACCTTTTGGGGCCTGGTATCGTGCTTTGATACTTCTTTTTCCTAATTCTAATATTTTGATTTGTTTTTGAATACGGATTATTTGAGGGTTATTGATGCGTGCACTATCCATGTATTGTTCGAGTTGCGTTTGCCCGTACAAAAGTTGAACAGGCAGGAATATTATCATGACAAATTGCAGGATAAAAAGAAAACCGGATTTAAAACCGGGTTTATCTGTTGTCGGTATGTTATCTTCCTTTTTTGTCATTGGATATTCATTTTGAGAACAAGGGGCATGCAATTACTGTCTGTTTACCTCAGGACAAATATAAATTTTTTGGAAAAATGGTCATGAAAAAACTTTGTAAACCTGCATTACCATCCGGATAACCTTTAACCCCATTTTACTATAAGAGATTTTTTTAATCGATGTCGATTTCCCCGGTATACTACTTTAAGATGCTTCAAAGTGTTGGTCACGGCAAACGTTTAGTCGTTGTTTTCACCTCCATTTTCAGTTGCTGACAACTTCCCTTTTTTGTCGATGGTTACTTCTTTTTTGCTTTTTCCTTTTTTAATGTCGATTTCATAAGCGACACGCTGAGGAGTTTCATTGAGGTTAGCATCTTTAATTTGATAGCCGGGGAACTGGTCGTTGATAGTTTTTACGACCACTGCAGGAAGATTACTGACTTTCATGTCTGTTTCGGTTTCTTTCCAGTTGCCTTGCAGGTCGAAATTGGCGGAGACATCTGTTCCATTGAGTTTAAACTCGGCTTCCCATTGGGTTTTCCCTTCTTTGCCCCAGTCAACTTTTTTTACTGTGGGGTATTTTTTACTGAAAGCAGTTTTTACTGCTTCCGGTACTTTGCTTTGGCTACATGCAGTAAAACTGATAGCCATGAACATGGCTGCCAAAATCATTGAAAACTTTTTCATTTTTTTAAATTTTAATAAATAATGCGACGAAATTATATTGGAAATCTAAAGGAATTTTTAAGGCCAGATCATTGGTGTGTCCGGTTCAGCTGATAGCCCACGCTCCATTCGATGAATTCGGATACCTGAAAACGATATGCCCTTAAACTAACGCCGAATGTTACCCGGTGGGCCAGTGTATATTTAAAACCGATTCGCTGGTAAAACTCCGGAACCTGGTCAGGTGCTTTTTTGCGGTAAAGATAAAATCCCGGCTGAAAAAGCAGGGAAAAAGGCCCCATAACAAGTTCGTATGAAGGAAAAATACTGATTCTGACCCCATAAGAAAACGGAAGGTTTTTCAGAAACATGTTGTTGTTTTCAACAACGATTTGAGCATCGGTTGAACCATCGTAGGTCATGGCCATTCCCAAGCCGAATTTCGATTTGTGGGTAATGTGCCAGTTAAAAGTGGTACGAAAACCCGCAATGGGGAAATAAACCCCCTGATAATCGGGTTGGATGTTAACTTCGGCTGAATCAAGATGTACTACGTTTTTCACACCTCCAAAGATGGTAAAATCAAGGCTGGTAGTTTTCTTGAAAGGAATAATTTTATATTTTTTAAAAGGCTGTCTTTTCGAGATATGATACCTTACTTCTACCCTGGGCGACAAGGTGTTGAGGCCCCAGTTGGGTACTTTTATGGAACCATTGGAAAAATGGGCAACCCCCATGTCCAATTCGGCTTCCCATCGGGGTAAAAAACGATAAGACAATCCGACACCAAGATCAATATAAACGGTCCTTATGGCGCCAATGGCGATGTTGTAGGGATTATTTTCAGGATTAAAATGATGCCAGTTGCCCATCAAACCCAGGTCTATTTCGTAATTGAAAGCAAGTTTATTCCACCGGTGAAAGGGACCGTTGATAAAACCATAAATGGCAATGGGGATCCCCATTTCTTTGTAATCGAAGAAATCGGAAACACAAATACCGACACCGAGATACGGATAATCGTAAGTGCCATACCATGCTTTTTCCCCTTTGCCTGCATTTTGAAAAAGAAGCCTTGCCGAAAAACTCTGGTACCTGTTAATAATTTTGTGTTGTTCATTATCGCCTTCCACAAACTTGTCCGAAGGAAAAACATATCCGTATCCGTAAAAAAAACCTAATGAAATTTGCCTGTTGACCGAATCTTTCTTCCGCTGTGTTTTTTCCCCCGGTTCGATTTGAGCCTGTAAAGGACTGCTAAAAAGAAGAATAGAAAAAATGAATAATAAAAACAACAAGGTTGATTTATTGTGCTGTTTTTTGCCGGTTCGTTTCATGAATAATTTTCTTCCTTTTTTCTAATGTACTTCCTGATTTAAGCGATCCTTTTCTGAAGAGCAGTCAAAATTAGTATTAATCGGTGAACTTAACAATCATTTGGTTTGTTGTTTCTTTTGTATTAAAAAGACAGATTTATAGGCAATTATCCCATTATTCATGGGTTTTATTGTCTGTCTTGCGAACGCCGGGCTTAAATATTCAGCGTTGGCGAAAATCAATATTTCTGTCTGTAATCGAAAACCCGAAAAATGGCAATTTGTTGTTTTGGTATATTCATACTGTTACTTTGCTTATTTTTGGACAGAACTAAAAAATATGTATAAAATTATTCTTGACATACATATCTGGACCAGCATTCTGTTTGTGGTTATTTCCCTTGTGCTTACCTTTAGGGTAACAAGAGGGTATATCATAAAAAAAGAAAAATATGGGAAAACGTGCATTTATCTCGAAAACAGCTTTATCCTTTTATTGTATCTCGGTTTGATTTTGGGTTTTGTCCTTTATTTCTTTTTGGAACCGGCCAACAAATATGTTGTTCATTCGATGGCGGATGTCAACCGGATCCTGGCACTCAGGTTCTGGTCCATTGAGCATTTCAGCGTGATGCTGTTTGCCCTGATCCTGGCACAAATTGGAAAAATTTTTACCGCGAAATCCATTAGCCACCGTTTCAAATTTAAATATGCCATGATTTATTACGATTGGGCCACGCTGGTTACACTGGTTTCGCTGGGGTTTTTTTTGATGAACCGATAAAATACAAAAAAACCCGGAGAGCAAAAGCCGTCCGGGCTTTTCAAAAAAAATCCGTGAATTTAGATCATTTTCCGTGGATCCACCCATTCGGTGAATTCTTCGTCGGTTACAAAACCGAGGGCCAAAGCTGCTTCGCGCAAGGTTGTCCCTTCGGCATGGGCTTTCTTGGCAATCTGAGCGGCTTTTTCGTAACCAATATGCGTATTGAGCGCAGTAACCAGCATCAAAGAATTTTCCAGGTTATTTTCAATATTTTTCAGGTTGGCCTGGGCACCGGCAATGGCTTTGTCGGCAAAAGAAACACAGGCATCACCGAGCAGGCGGGCCGATTGCAGCAGGTTGGCAATCATAACCGGTTTAAAAACATTCAACTGGAAATGTCCCTGCATGCCGCCCGTAGTAATGGCTACATCGTTGCCAATCACCTGGGCACAAACCATGGTCAATGCTTCATTTTGCGTGGGGTTCACCTTTCCGGGCATAATGGACGAACCCGGTTCGTTGGCTGGTAAGTTAATTTCACCAATACTACAACGCGGCCCCGAAGCAAGATAACGCACGTTATTGGCAATGTGCATGCAACTGACAGCAATTTGTTTCAACGCTCCCGATGTTTCCACGACAGCATCGTGGGCAGAGAGTGCTTCAAATTTGTTGGATGCTGTTTTGAAAGGATTACCGGTGAGTTCGGCGATTTTTTTGGCTACTTTTTCAGCGTACCCTTTCGGTGTATTCAATCCTGTTCCCACAGCAGTCCCGCCCAGGGCCAGTTCTGAAAGATGTTCCAGTGTGGCTTCCAAAGCTTTTAATCCGTGATCGAGCTGCGATACGTATCCTGAAAATTCCTGGCCGAGTGTCAAAGGAGTTGCATCCATCCAGTGTGTTCGGCCGGTTTTTACAATGTCTTTGAACTCTTCAGCTTTTTTAGCCAGGGCATCACGCAGGTGTTTTACACCCGGAATGGTCACTTCTACCAACATTTTGTATGCGGCAATATGCATGGCTGTAGGAAATGTATCGTTGGATGATTGTGATTTGTTGGCATCGTCGTTGGGATGTAAAAACTTTTCTTTGTCGGTCAGTTTGCCACCTTTGATGACGTGTCCGCGGTTAGCGATCACCTCGTTAACGTTCATGTTCGATTGTGTTCCCGAGCCGGTTTGCCAAATGACCAGTGGAAAGTTGTCATATAGTTTTCCTTCCAGTATTTCATCGCAAACCTGCGCAATCAGATCAGCTTTTTCTTTGTTAAGAACACCCAATTCATGATTGGTTAATGCGGCAGCTTTTTTCAGATAGGCAAAAGCATCAATGATTTCCCGCGGCATAGAAGCGGCAGGCCCAATCTGAAAATTCATTTTTGAACGTTGTGTTTGTGCTCCCCAATATTTATCGGCCGGCACTTGCACTTCGCCCAACGTATCATGCTCTATTCTGTATTCCATGATTTTATGATTTAAAGTGTTAGTTTAATGTTTTAAAATAATTTCTCTATTTCTTCAGCAGGATCTCCCCAAACGGCTTTGTTGTTTTTCACCACAATAGGCCGTTTGATGAGTTTTGGATTTTCCACCATGATTTTTACCCATTCGTCATCCGTAAAGTTTTTCCCTTTGAAATTTTGTTTGTAGAGTGTTTCCTGGGTACGGATCATCTCCTGTGGTTTTTTGTTCAGCAACATCAGAAGTTTCTTCAGCTCTTCTGCGGTCAGTGGGTTTTTCAGGTATTGTACAATTTGAAAATCGTTGGTTTTGTTTTGCAGGTACTGTAATCCGGCACGCGATTTTTTGCAACGTGGATTATGATAAATGGTAATCATTATTACTGTTTTTTATGAACAGCCAAAATTAGTGAATCCTGATAGAAATTGTTAAACAAAAAGCTTATTTATAACAAGTTCTAATTGACGGGAAGGGTATTTCCGGCTTTTGTACTGTCCTTTGTCTTCTTTGTGGTAAAAATTTGATCTTCAGTGTTATTACCGTATCAGTTGTTGCGGTTATCCCCCCCGAACATCATCAGGTAAGCCTTGATAAAATCGTCAAGATCACCATCTAAAACAGCCTGAACGTTGGTTGTTTCGTAATTTGTCCTTACATCTTTTATTAACTTGTAGGGATGCAGTACGTAAGACCGGATTTGTGAGCCCCATTCGATTTTCTTTTTGCCTGCCTCTATTTTGGCTTGTGCCTCCTGTTTTTTGCGCAACTCAATCTCGTACAACTGCGAGCGTAACATCTGCAGGGCTTTCTCGCGATTTTGTTGTTGTGAACGGGTTTCCTGGCATTCTACCACCAGTCCCGAAGGCTCGTGGTGCAACCTGACAGCGGTTTCCACTTTGTTGACATTCTGTCCGCCCGGGCCGCTGCTGCGGAAGGTATCCCAACTGATATCAGCCGGATTGATCTCGATGTCAATGGAGTCATCCACTACCGGATAAACATAAACCGAGGCAAATGAGGTATGGCGGCGGTTGGCCGAATCGAATGGGGAAAGCCTCACCAACCGGTGTACCCCGTTTTCACTTTTCAGGAAACCGAAAGCGTAATCGCCGTCAAATTCCAGCGACACCGATTTAATTCCGGCCACATCGCCTTCCTGGAAATCCAGTTCTTTTATTTTAAAACCTTTCCGCTCGCCGTAACGTAGATACATGCGCATGAGCATCTCCGCCCAGTCCTGGCTTTCGGTACCACCGGCGCCCGGATTGATTTTCAGGATGGCATTCAGGCTGTCTTCTTCGCGGCCCAGCATCTGCAAAAATTCCAGTTCTTCGATTTGTTTTTGTGCCTTGGCAAATTGTTGGTCTATTTCTTCACGGGAAACTTCTTCATCCTGAAAGAAATCTTCCAGTACCTTTAAATCGTTAAAAGCCTCTTCCGCATTGGCAAAAGCTTCCGTGCGGTTCTTTTTGGCTTTTATTTTTTTCAGCAATATTTCAGCTTTTTTGGGATCATTCCAAAAATCGGGGGACTGTGTTTTTTCCTCCTCTTCTTCAATTTCCATCAATGTGCGGTCGATGTCAAAGATACCTCCTCAAGGCCGCAAGTCTTTCCGACAGGTCTTTTGTTGCTTCAGGTGTGTACATAAAGGTTTGTTTAAAATTATTTATTCAAAATCATGTCCGGGTATAAAAACCCTTGCAAAAGTAGCAAGTTTAAACTCTTATTGGAAAAGGGAAAAATTAAAAATTATAGATCACCGTTACCAGCACCTGGCCCACAGCTTTTAATGTGTCTTTGTTAATTTTGTCCAGTGTGTCGCCCAACGTATGCCAGTATTTCCAAAAAGTGCCGTTGGGACTGTTTGGGTCAAGCTGAATGATGTCCACCGAAGGGATACCGAGAATTTTATTCACATACAGATGGTCATCGTCTATGGGATAGCCGTTGCGGTTGGGAAAATAGTTGCCGTAACCCAGGCCCTGGGCTGTTTTCCAGATGAGGTTCACATAATATCGTGCATATTGAAGGGAATAATATTCTTTCAGGAAGGTGGCATTTTTAGCGCCTACCATATCAAGCAGTATACCGAAATTAGCTGAATAACCCGGTACCTGTGGGTGTTTTGCCCAGTATTGTGCGCCCAGCGCCCATGAATTTTCTTTTCCCTGTAAATGCAGATATGCCGGCGGGCCCCAGTCTTCGAGATCAAAAAAGACGATATCGATGCCCACTTTGGGATGGTGCAGGTGGAACTCGCGTGCCAATTCCAGCAAGACACCAACACCACTGGCACCGTCGTTGGCTGCCATAATGGGTTTGTTCCAGTTGGCTTTATTAGGGTCGTGGTCGGCAAAAGGCCGTGAATCCCAGTGTGCCATAAGCAGAATGCGTTTTTGGCGTTTCGGAAAAAAGGAACCAATGATATTCTCTCCGCTGCGCAGGACACCATCATAAGTACGTGCCTTGAATTTCTGAACATAAACCGTATCGGCAAATTCCCTTAGTTTGTGGATAATCCATTTTCCACAGGCAGCATGTGCCGGCGTGCCGGGAACACGCGAGCCGAAAGATACCTGGGCAGCGATATAAGCGTAGGCCGAATCCTGATTGAAATTGGGGATATATACTGCTTCTTTTTTCTTTTTATTGTTGTTGGACTGTGCCGTCCGGCCAATGTGGCCACATGAAGCCAACGAGAATGTGGCGATAAGGCCTAAAATAAATAATAATTTGATTTTCATTTTTTCAATTTTTAAAAGAGTAAATCACCCGGCAGTTTTTTCATTTTGCTGATGGGAACTGGTGGCGGCTGGTTTGTTCATTGTTTTTTTTACAAAATTACAAATAAGCAGGTTAAAAAACCAACACAAAAGTGGCTCCTTTTCCCGGTGCCGACCGGACAGAGAGGCTGCCTTTGTGCATTTGCATGATCTGTCGCGAAAGGCTTAATCCTATGCCCGAACCGGTTTTTTTTGATGTAAAAAACGGCATGAAAATTTTGTCCATGGCCTCCTGGCTAATGCCAATACCTGTATCCGTTACCTCGATCAGCGTACGGTTGTTGAGGTTTACCGATGCTTTTAAGCTGATTTGCCTTTTCCCTTTTATTTCATGTAAGGCATCGATGGCGTTGATTAGTAAGTTGATAAGAACCTGGTCCACCAGGTCGGGGTCGGCCAGAAGTTTAAGGTCACCGGGGAATATTTTGGTGTTTACCTGGATGTTTAGTTCTTCAAATTTCGGTTCCATCAACTCCAAAGTGCGTTGGAACAGGTCGGCAACAGGAAAATAACGAAAGTGTGGCTTGGGAATGCGGGTAAGGTTGCGATATAAATCCACGAAATTCAAAAGCCCTTTGCTGCGCCGTTCTATGGTGGCAATAGCGCTGGTGATATTTTCCATGTCTTCGCTTTCTTCGGCTGAAAGCTGGTTTCTCTTTTTTCGGGATTCAGCAAGGATATCCTGCACGGTAGAGGCAAGCGAAGAAATGGGGGTGATGGAGTTCATGATCTCATGGGTGAGTACCCGGATGAGCATTTGCCACGACTCCACCTCTTTTTGTTCCAGCTCGGGATGGATATCCTGCAGGGAAACCAGTAAAAATTTTTCGCCGTGCATTAAAAATTCGGTAGAATGAATGGAAAGTTGCAGCAGTTCATCGCCTACAAATATTTTTACCAGTTTTTTTTCACCTGCCTTCACTTCGAGCAGTGTAGTGCTCAGCTCTTCGGATATTTCGGACAGCTGTTTGATGTTGCGCAAATGTTTTATCTGTAAAAGGCTTTTGACGGCATTATTATAAACATCAACTTTTCCGTTGCGGGTATAAACCAGTACGCCAATGCTCACATGCTGAATAACAGTGAGCAGGTAATTAAAATTTTCCTCCTTTTCTGTTTTTGTTTTTTTGAAAGCATTGATCACCTCGTTAAACTCACGGTTCAGTTCATCAAAACTTTTTCCCAGGCTTTCATCTACAAATGTTCCCATAAAATCGGCATTGCGTATGGCCGAAAAAAAACGGGCCAGCTTTCTGTTGGTCTGGTCGGCATATCGAATAAGAAAAATGACCTGTGCCACGAACAGTACCCCCAGGATGATAGTGCTGATACGGTAATCCGGGTTGCGGTAAAACGAGAATATGAGCAGCAGCGTAACGATGATCAGCAAAATACGCAGGACAATCTGAAATCTGAATTTTTTATAGACCATATTTTTCGATTCTGCGGTAAAGGGAAGCACGGGTAAGCCCCAGCTCTTTGGCAGCCCGGCTGATGTTCCCGCCGTGTTTGTCCACCACCTTGCGGATAAGCATTTTTTCCGTTTCTTCCAGGTTCATGTTCACCGGAAAGATTTCTCCCTGGCTGTCGGGAATTTCGTTCATAAAAAAGTCCTGCGGCTCCAGCAGGTTGCTTTCACTGAGAATGACTGCCCTTTCAACAGCATGTTGCAGTTCGCGCACATTTCCGGGCCAGTTGTGCATTTGAAGCCGTTTCAGCGTTCCCGGTGTAATCCGTTTTTGCGGCATTTGGTATTTTTTACAATAGATTTTCAGAAAATGGTTGAGCAACGGCTCAATATCTTCCACGCGGTCGCGCAATGCCGGAATGGTGATTTCGACTGTATTGATGCGGTAAAGCAGGTCCTGGCGAAATTTGTTTTCTTTCACCATTTCATACAATGGCATATTGGTGGCACAGATCAGGCGGACATCCACCGGAATTTCTTTGTGCGAACCCAGGCGGACTACTTTCCGGCTCTGCAATACGCTCAGCAGCTTCGATTGCAGGTTGGGCAACAGGTTGCCGATTTCATCTAAAAAAAGTGTACCGTGATTGGCAGCTTCAAAACGTCCCGCACGGTCTTCGCGTGCATCAGTAAAAGCCCCTTTTTTGTAACCAAAAAGTTCGCTCTCAAAAAGGCTCTCGGTGATCGCTCCGAGGTCCACGTTAATGAACATTTTATCCTTGCGGTGCGAAGCACGGTGAATGGCGCGGGCAATCACTTCTTTTCCCGTGCCGTTTTCCCCCAATATCAATACGTTGGCATCTGTTTTGGCCACCTTTTCCACTGTTTTCAGGACTTTTTCCATGGCTTTTGACTTGCCGATAATGTTACTGAAGATATGGTCCTGATCAGCTACCAGCAATTTGTTGGTCGACCGAAGGTTCTCCAGCTCCACTTTAGATATCCTTATCTTCAGGGAGGCTTCGATGGTGGCCAGCAGCTTTTTGTTTTCCCACGGCTTCAGGATAAAATTGGTGGCGCCTTCTTTGATTCCCTGAACCGCCAACTCTATGTCGCCGTAGCCGGTAATAAAAATGACAATGGCTGCCGGGTCTATTTCAAGAATTTTGTTCAGCCAGTAAAAACCTTCTTTTCCGGTGTTGGCATCGCGCGAAAAGTTCATATCCAGCAAAATAACATCATAGGTCTCATTGCGAAGGAGATCGGGAATATTTTCGGGATTTTTTTCGGTGTGGATAATCTTGAAATATTGGCGTAAATACATTTTTGCGGCAAGCAGAATGTCGGGGTCATCGTCAACAATTAAAATGCGGGCTTCAATTTTTGTCATGTTTTCAGGACTTTAAATTCCGGGTTAAAGTTAATGATAATTGTTCATGCCGGTACAAAAACATGAACGTTTTCGAACACTAATTGTTACATCTTCTTTAAAAAATAATTACAAACAACACGGAATTAACATATTACAATGAGTGGCATAGTATTCGTTAAAAAATATGAAATGTTGCTGTCAATAGCTCCACAAAAGTTCATGGGGCTATTTCTGACGGGATCAAGGGCTTTTCCGGGATGCCAAACCCGGGAATGAAAAAACCCGTTGATTTTCATTTGCCCCGTGAAGGGAAAAGATTACATTTGTTCTGATATAGTAACATCAACTATGATTGAGACAAAAC
>JALUYM010000279.1 GCA_027018745.1 Bacteroidales bacterium
ATTCCCGGACATGCTCTGCCGGCATCCCTGCCGGTCGGGATTTGCAATCCCGACCGGTTTGCAACACAGGCTATCTTTGAGGCAGGTCAGAACTTGTACCGCAGGCATTGAAATCAACAAGAATAATCCCTTATTTTTGTCAGTCCGGAATTTTCCGGAGTTGTCGATAAAACATTAAATTATGGTTCACTTTTTTTCGCAAAGAAAAGCTTTCTTTTTTCATATTTCCGGACTTTTCACACTGCTGTTGTTCTTGCTGATGACGGGAAGCGGGGCTTCTGCCCAGACCGTATGGCTCAAACCGTCCCACCCGGGGCCCGACGACAGCGTCACACTCTTTTTTGACGCCTCCAAAGGGAACAAGGCGCTGGAAAACTTCAACGGCGAGGTTTACCTGCATACAGGCGTCATCACCAACAAAAGCCTGGATGCGCACAGTTGGAAAAATGTAGTGGGCAACTGGGGCAAAGCCGATCCCCGTGTACACATGCAGCGTGTGGGCAAAAACCTGTATGCTTTTCATTTCATCATTCAGAAATTTTACAACCTGCACAAAGGGGAAGTAGTACAGCAACTTGCTTTCGTTTTCCGTAACACCAAGGGTTCCAAAGTGGCCAAAGACAAGAATGGCCAGGATTTCCTCATTCCTGTTTTCGGGTACAAACCACCGGTGAAAAAGAAAGCGGTTTACCTTTTCCAAAAAAGGAAAGTGTTGGGCTATTCCGTGAAAAACGGTATCCTGACCGTGAAAACCGACCATGGAACCATACAGGTAGATTTTTATACCCCTAAAATTGCCGAGATCAAAAATTTCAAACAGTCAGCCGGTGTACCCGATTCTTCCGTAGCCATCATTTTACATCCGGAAATGAACATGGCTTCGCTTAAAGAATCAGAAAAATACCTGATCTTCAACACAGACAGCATTCAGGTCGTTATTCATAAAAATCCCGTACAGATACAATTTGTTTATCATGGTGACACTTTGCTGAGCGAGGCAAGGGGCTATTTTCAACGTTCAGACAATGACGGACTGCAATTCAAAATGACACCCAAAGAGCACTTTTACGGACTGGGCGAACGTGCCATTGACAACCTGAGGGGGAAACATTTTGAATTGTTCAACCAGGCACATTACGGTTACGAAATAGGAGCGCCCAATTTGAACTTTTCGATACCCATGTTACTTTCTTCCAAAAAATACCTGCTTTTTTTTGACAACCACGAAAAGGGCTATGCCGATATAGGAAAAAAAGAAAAGAATATTCTGGAGTTCGGGGCTATCGGCGGCCTTATGAAATACGTTTTTATAGCAGGATACAGCTTTACCGATCTTTATCATTCTTATGGGGAACTAACGGGAACACAGCCGCTGCCACCACGTTGGGCACTGGGCAACCTGCAATCACGCATGGCTTATCGCACTCAAAAAGAAACCGATTCCATTGTTCACCTGATGCATGTCAAACACTTTCCCATTGATGCCATTATCCTCGATTTTTACTGGTTTGGCGACAGCATTAAAGGCACTATGGGACGACTGGCCTGGTACAAACCCCAATGGCCGCATCCAAAAGAAATGATTGCAAAGTTCAGGAAAGAAGGAGTAAAAACCATTTTGATTACCGAGCCTTACATTCTGGATACGTTAAAAAACTTTTACATAGCTGACAGCCTGCATATTCTGGCAACCGACAGTCTGGGAAAAACCTACATCAACCATGAATTTTATTTTGGTCCGGGTGCCCTGATCGATATTTTCAATCCCAAAGCACAACAATGGTTCTGGAAACAGTACCAAAAACAGATCAAAATAGGGGTAGCCGGCTGGTGGGGTGACCTGGGCGAACCGGAGAGTCATCCTTTTGACGAATATTGTGTTAACGGCAGTGCCTGGCAAATCCACAATGTATATGCTTTTTACTGGGAAAAAATGCTCTTTGACAATTATCGAAAAGATTATCCGCAAACGCGGCTTTTCGACTTAAACCGTGCAGGATATGCAGGCTCGCAACGATTCTCGGTTTTTCCCTGGTCGGGTGATGTGGCACGAAGCTGGGGAGGGCTCCAGGCCCAACTCCCCATTATGATTCACATGAGCCTGAGCGGTATGCCTTTTATTCATGCCGATGCCGGCGGTTTTGCACAAGGCGTGAAAGATGACACACTCTATACCCGCTGGCTGCAGTTTGCCTGTTTTTCTCCCATTTTGCGGCCCCATGGCTCAGGCATTCCTTCCGAACCGGTATTTTTTGATGATACCACACAGCGCATTGTCCGTTATTTCATGGATGAACGTTACCGGTTGCTGCCTTATCTCTATACCACCGCCTGGCAGGCTCACAAAAACGGAACACCTATCATAAGGCCGTTGTTCTTTGCCTTCCCGAACGACACGGCAACCTACTCCGTTATGAACGAATATCTCTGGGGGGATGATTTTCTGGTGGCACCCATCCTGCACCAAAGAGTACAACAACGACAGTTGTATTTACCGGAGGGTATCTGGTACGACTGGTGGAACAACAAAAAATATACCGGCAGCCGATGGATCACTCTTCCGGTACGGTTGCAAACCATTCCTGTTTTTGTGAGGGCCGGCGCATTTATACCCATGGTGAAAGCAGTAGAGAGTACTGATAATTATTCTTCCAAAAACCTCACCGTGCGATTTTATCCTGCAACTGTAAGTAAAAGCAGCAGAGGCCAAATGTATGAGGATGATGGAAAAACTTTTGGTGCTTACGAAAAGGGGCAGTATGAACTGCTGCGTTTTCAGAATGTTGCCGGAAAAAGATTTCTTTTTACCCGCACGGGAGGCCGATATAAAGGCATGCCCCTGTCACGACAGGTGAAACTGAAGATTATGGCCACAAAAATACCTGGCTCCCCTCATTTCATAATAACCGAAAACGGGCATTCGATGAAAATCAGGCACATAAACACACAACACAAACGAATGCTTAAACCATCTGCAGGAATAAAATATAAAACAGGATGGTATTACGACAAAAATAAAAAATGTGTTGTAATCGATTTTGTGTGGCAGGGAAAAACAGTGGAAATTAACATGAAACAGGGTATCTGACGTCTTTTATCTTTCAAAATGGCTTGAGCACATTTTGGAATTGTCAGCCATATTTTCCCCGGAATATCAATTGAGTTAAGATATTGATATCCTTAAATTACCAAATTCTCTGTCCGGTTGCCTGCAGAAGTTTCAAATGACTTAATGTTATTTTAAACAAATCTGTAATATATTTCATTTTTGCTGCTGAAACAGCTGTTTCATTGTCCAGCAAAGTAGTATTGGTTATGGAACCCGAACGGTATAATCCCTTGGCTTGTTTTAAAGCAGCTTTCGCCAGGTTCATTTCGGCCAGTGCACTTTTAATCTGAATCAGGTTATTTTCATAATCAAGCAACGAAGTATGTACCGAAGTCCGGATATTGTGTTTTAAAACATTATTTTCTTCATGCAGACTTTCTATTTGCATGTTAGCAGTTAGCAGTTTTGATCTCCTTAAATACCCGTTAAATATTGGAATAGTAGCTGTTATCCCGGCAGCAAAATTGGGCTTTAATTTGTTCAGGTTATCCGGATAACCATTTTTCAATCCTGCTTCGCCCTGAAATCGCAATATCGGTAACATGCTTTTGGAAATAATTTGTTTTTGAATGTTAAGAGTACGGTTTACCAGATGATTGAGTTTTAACTCTTCCCTCTGATGAAACGCTGTCTGCACTAAAGAATCAACTGAATATTTTGCAGGGATTACAGGAAAATTCCCTTTTATTTTAACCTTGGTTTTTGCCGGAATATTCATAAGTGATTTTAGCACAACTGCAGTTTTTTGCCACTGATTATAGAGGCTTTGTTTTTGGTTTTCAAGGGTGATAACCCTCACTTTTGTGTTCAGTGTATCAAGGCCGATAGCCGCTCCTGTAGCAACCATCTTTTTTGCCACTTCGAGATGGACTTTTAAATCTTTGATTTGCTTGTTTAGTACCCCAACACTTTTTTGAAGATAAACCAGCGTATAATAAATTTCAGCCGTTTGGTAAGCCAATTGATTTTTAATAACATTGATTTTTTCTTCTTCCGTTACTTCATTGGATTGCAAAAGTTTTACCAGGTCTTTTCGCCTTTTAAAATCGTAAATAAGATATTGAACCCCAAGGTTTCCGTTGTAATTATTTGCAGGGGCCATATGAAATTCACCCCCTCCCGGAAACGGTAATTTAATAAAAGGGACGGGCGAAATCCTGGTATAAACCAGATTAACTGCAGCAGTGGGATAAAAGGCACTGTTTTCCTCAGCAGTTTTAGCTTTGGCAATGGCAACAAGTGAACGCGCTTCTTTAATTAACGGATGATTGGTAACAGCCATTTTAATTGCCTGTTCCAGTGTTATGACTTTGGCCTGGTTTTGTGCAGTAACACATCCATCTGATATAAAAAGCAGCAATCCGGCTAATAATAAAACTTTTGTCATTATATTTTTCATCGGTTTAAGGATTTTTTTCCTGTTTTTAAAAAGAACAATGGAATAATCATAATAAAAGTCAGAACCGCACCAATATAAAAATCATTACTGATGCCTTGTACAAACGCCTGAGAAGTTATGTTTTTTAATAATAATATTTTTGCCTGGGAAATTGCTTCCACAGGAGAACTGCCTACAGCATGTATGGCATATTGTTTAAGATTTTCTATCACATGACCGAACAGGGGAGAATTAGGATTTAATTGCTCTCCGTATATTTGAGTGTGAAATATGACACGTTGGGTAAGGATTGTCCCCAAAGCAGCAATCCCAAAACTTCCCCCCACTTGCCGTATGGTATTGAACAGGCCCGAAGCCTGTGCCAATTGCTGATTCGGTATATTCAATAAAGCAATGGTAGACAACGGGGTAAACACCAAACCCATTCCTATACCCCTCAAATATAATGGAAAAAGTATTTGGGATTTTGTGGTTTGCAATGATAAAAAGCTAAGCAAAAACATGGTGATTCCCAGGATTGTTATTCCAATCAGGGCCGGAATCTTCGGGTTTAAACGATCGGTTAACTGGCCGGCGATAGGTGCAACAATTGCCTGTAAAATACCTACCGGGAAAAAAAGCAGTCCCGCCTGAAATGCGGTATACCCTAATGAATTTTGGACATAAATCGGCAACAGGAAGGCATTGCCAAAAAAAGCTATCCCGAATATAAACATGATGAGGGTAGATAACCCAAAATTACGGTTCAATAACAACCGTAAATTCAGGATAGGTTGCTTTATGTTGATTTCAATGATGATAAAAAGTATCAAACTGACCGCCGCCACAAAAAAATTGGTTAAAATAAAAGGGGAAGTCCAACCTCCCGTATTCCATTTTGAATTTCCTGTGGCAAATGCGAGAAGCAATGTGCCCAAACCAATGGTCATGGTGATAAAACCAGCAATATCAAATTTTTCCCTGACATGGCTTTTATACTCGTCCTGGATAACCATGACAGCAACAACACCCAGAATTCCTATGGGGACATTGATGTCAAAAATGGAATGCCATGAAAAATTATCCACCAGGTAACCTCCCACCATCGGCCCGAGCGACACGGAAGCAGCAGCGGCAATTCCCCAAAAGCCCAGAGCAACACCACGTTGTTTAGGCGGGAAGACCCGTGTTACGATAGCCATTCCCACCGGCATAAGAAATCCGGCCCCTGCTCCTTGAAAAATCCGAAACAAAATCAGAATATTTTCATTCCATGAGAAACTACAAGCCAGAGAACCCAATGTAAATAAAAACAAACCGGCAATATAAGTTCGTTTATAACCGAACCGGTCTGCTATCCAACCTGAGGAAGGTAATACTACCGCAAAAGCCAGCATATAAGCCGTCATGACCCATTCTATCTGATCAACGCTTACACTGAAAACAGCCATCATTTTAGGAAAGGCAACACTGACAATGGTAGCATCCAAAACGGACATGAAAGTTCCAATCATGACGCTTAACAATACCAACCATTTATTTGCAGTTCCCTCCTGAACAACAGCAGCAATTGCCGGTTTATTATCCTGCAAACTCATTATTTCTTTCTTTTCACAGTAATTTCAACTGACATGCCCGGTAATAATTTCTTATCCATTTTTTTTATCTTGCCAGTTTTGTCGATTTCAAAAATGGTTATTTTAATGGGTATACGCTGCGAAACCTTGGTAAAATTTCCTGAAGCATTGTTGGGAGGAATTAAAGAAAACTGGGAAGCTGTACTGTTGCCCAGCTGATAAATAACCCCTTTAAAAATTTTTGAAGGAAATGCATCCACGTGAATGGAAACAGTATCACCAAGGTAAATTTCGTGCAAATCGTTTTCAGGAAGCATGGCGGTAACCCAATGTTTTTTCGTGTTGAAAACAGTGAAGATTCCCTGTCCCGGAGCAACTACATCTCCGGCTAAGACCCATCGTTTGGCAGCAACGCCTTCCATCGGGGCATAAATTTTAGTATAGGAAAGAGTGGTTTTCAATGTTTTAATGGTGGATTTAATCACGGGTATTTTTGCTTTTGCCAGTGCCAACCCTACTTTTGCCGCTTCGTAAGCTTTCTGAAGGTTCTGAAAACTGGCTTTGGGAATAAGTTTGGAATAGTATTGCTTTTTGGCACGGTCATAATTTATTTTAGTCTGTTCCAATTTTACTTTTGCAAGCTGAATACCCAGCCTGGCCTCTTTTAAGCCTGCTGCAGCCTGGTGAATTCGTGCCACATAATCACTCGAATCCAAAACAGCAATCAACTGGCCTTTCTTAACATAATCATTTTCATGAATATAAAGCTTTTCAATTCTTCCCGGAATCTGGGAACTAATGGTCACCTTATAGGCTTCCACATAGGCATCATCGGTGGTTAAATATTCCGCATGATGAATATACCACCAGGTTCCGATGGCTAATACAATTAAAATCAATATACTACCAATGATAATGCTGCCCGTTTTTCGCTTTTTGGGTTGCTGTACTTCCTGCTTATTTTCCATTTCTTTGATTTTTAATGTTCAAAGTGATTGACTATTTTTTGTAAAATTGTTCCTAATTCCCGGTACTCCCTTTCGGTCAGCCCTTCAAATATAAAATTCTGAATCTCGACATAATAAGCTTCCAGTTTTGGTTTATAGGCAAAGGCTTTTTCTGTGGGTTGTAAAAAATAGGAACGTTTATCTTTAGGATTAACCTCCCTTTTTAAATATCCCAATTCTTCCAATCGTTTCACGCCCTTGCTAACAGTAGCTTTGTCGAGATAATTGTTTTTTGCCACCTCTTCCTGGCTGATACCCGGGTGAGTTACCACATATCTTAAAAAGAAAAATTGTCCGACGTCAATATCACATCCTTTCAACTTTTGCACCATGATTTGGTACGCTTTTTTGTGAATAATCGATATTAAACGTCCCGGGGTCTTTTCCATCTTCAAATAGTTTACCATGCAACTAATTTGCTGCAAAATAAAATCAAATTAGTTTACCATGCAACTATTTTTCAGAATTTAGAAAGAGTCTTGATCTATACAATTGCCTAAAAGGTTTAACCCCCATCCGTTTCGGGCATCCTTGTCCGAAGCGGTCTTGGCAATGGCCGAAGCAGACAGGTACAAAAGGGGACCCGGCATAATACCTTCCAAAACCAAAAAATATTTCAACAGAAAAAAATCAACAAGAAAATGTTTAAAACTTTGGCCAATTGGAAAATAGTTTCTATTTTTGCACCCCGATTTTCGGACGAAATAGTAAAAAGGCTTAAGAAACAAACAGATAGATGGATACATTAAGTTATAAGACAATCAGTGCCAACAAAGCAACCGCTAACAAAGAGTGGATTTTGATTGATGCAGAAAATCAGGTGCTGGGACGGCTGGCCTCGGTAGCTGCAAAATTCCTGAGAGGTAAATACAAAACCAACTTTACACCCCATGCAGATACCGGTGATTACGTGGTGATCATCAACGCCGACAAAATCCGGCTTACCGGAAATAAATGGGACCAGAAAGAATATATTCGTCATACCGGTTATCCGGGCGGGCAACGGGTAATCCCTGCCAAACAATTGATGGCAAAAAAGCCTGCAGCCATGGTGGAAAAAGCCATTAAAGGCATGTTGCCCAAAAACAAACTGGGTAGTCAGTTGTTCAGAAATCTTTATGTATATGCCGGCAGCGAACACCATCAGGAAGCACAAAAACCCAAGAAAATTAATTTAAATTCAATCAGATAACAGAATGGAAGTTTTAAATGCACTCGGTAGAAGAAAAACTGCTATTGCACGGATCTATGTAAAAGACGGTGACGGCAAAATTACAGTGAACGGTCGTGATTTTAAAGAATACTTTCCAACAGCCACTTTGCATTATGTTGTGGAACAACCGTTGATCCTGACGGAAAACACCGGTAAATTCGACATTAAAGTGAACCTGAAAGGCGGTGGTTTTAACGGACAGGCCGAAGCCCTTCGCCTGGCCATTTCCAGGGCATTGATAAAAATGAACGAAGAAGACTACCGTCCGGTATTAAAAGAAAACGGCCTGCTGAAAAGGGATCCCCGCATGGTGGAACGTAAAAAACCTGGACAACCCAAAGCTCGTAAAAAATTCCAGTTCTCAAAACGTTAGTATTTTTCAAGATATTGGAACGAGTTTAGTATCCAAATTGTTGAAACTCCATTTTATCGGACTATTCAACAATTGATTTTAGTGAATGTAAACAAATTAAACAGATTAACATGGTACAAGTAACCTTTGACGAAATGCTTGAGGCAGGTGTTCATTTTGGCCACCTCAAACGCAAATGGAACCCTAATATGGCTCCTTATATTTTTATGGAGCGCAACGGAATTCACATTATCGACCTGTATAAAACACAGGCCAAACTGGAAGAAGCTTCAAAAGCAATGAAACAAATTGCCAAGTCCGGACGCCGGATACTTTTTGTTTCCACCAAAAAACAGGCAAAAGATATTGTTGCCGAAATGGCTAAAAAGGTCAATATGCCTTACGTGACCGAACGCTGGCCCGGTGGTATGCTCACCAATTTTGCCACCATCCGCAAGGCTGTTCGCAAAATGTCCAACATCGACAAAATGATGACCACCAATTCCTGGAAAAACCTGTCGAAACGCGAACGCTTACAGGTTACCCGCGAACGTGCCAAACTGGAAAAAAACCTCGGTAGCATTGCCGACATGGCCCGTATTCCGGCTGCTTTGTTTGTGGTTGACATCAACAAAGAAAAAATTGCCGTCGCCGAGGCACGCAAACTGAACATCCCGATATTTGCCATGGTGGACACCAACACCGATCCCCATTTGGTCGATTTTCCCATTCCGGCTAATGATGATGCATCCAAAAGCATTGCTTTGATCCTGAAAGTAGTTGCCTCAGCCGTGGCCGAAGGCCTTGCCGAACGTAAACTAGCCAGGGAAAAAAGTGCTGCTGAGAAAAAAGCAAAAGAAGACGCCATTGCAGCCGCCAAAGAAGCTGACCTGAAAGCCAAATCGGAAACGCTAAAACAGGCTGAAGAAGAAGAGGACATGGCCATTGCAAAAGAAGGGAAAAAAACCAAAGTGGTGAAAAAATTGAAAAATTAACCATTAACACGAAAAAAGAAAATGAAAATAACTGCTCAACAAGTCAACGAATTGAGAAAAATCACCGGCGCCGGCATGATGGATTGCAAAAAAGCGCTGGTCGAAACCGATGGCGACCAGGAAAAAGCCATTGACTACCTGCGTAAAAAAGGACAAAAAGTTGCCGCCAAACGGGCCGACCGCGAAGCTGCAGAAGGCGTTGTCCTGGCCAAAGTAAGCGATGACAAAAAATTCGCCGCAACCGTCATGATCAACTGTGAAACAGACTTTGTTGCCAAAAACCAGGACTTTATTGATTATGTAAAATCCGTCATGGACCTTGCCGTAGCCAACAGGGCAAAAAATATTGACGAACTGAAAGCCATGAAACTGGGCGACCGCACTGTGGAAGAATCCATAATTGAAAAAACCGGCATTATCGGTGAAAAAATTGAACTGGGCAAATACGAAATAGTAGAAGCAACCAGCGTTTACGCATACATTCACCCCGGTAACCGCATTGCCAGTATTGCCGGTTTGAACAAAGCCGGTGAAGAATTTGCCGAAGCCGGGCACGATGTGGTAATGCAGGTTGCTGCCATGGCCCCCGTAGCCGTTGATAAAGACCAGGTTCCGGAAGAAATCATCAACCGGGAAATAGAAATTGGCAAAGACCAGGCCCGCCAGGAAGGGAAACCGGAAGCCATGATTGAAAAGATAGCCATGGGAAAACTTAATAAGTTCTTTAAGGAAAATACATTGCTAAACCAGGCTTTCATTAAGGAATCAAAGAAAAGTGTTCAACAATACCTGCAAGGTTATGACATAGAAC
>JALUYM010000280.1 GCA_027018745.1 Bacteroidales bacterium
ACGAGGCTGTCAACTTTTTTATCAATTGCAGATGTCTTAATTGTTTTAACTTTTGGTGAACATCCTGTAGTTAGCACAACAAAAGACAGAATTATTAAGCCTGCATAAAAAAGCTTGCCTGTTAAAAAAGTAGTTTTATTCATAATTTATTTTTGTATTAAACATAATGTCTTTTCGCCACTAACCAAAGTGTAAATAAAACACAAACAAAAATCAAAAGTATAAAAAAAATTATACAAATTATAATAAGTGTTAAAAATTTTTTATAAATATTAAAATAATTTTCTGTTTCCCCCCAATTCAATTATTGTGTATTTATTATTAACTAATACTATATATATGTTATACAATAAATTATAAATTTATTTTTTTCTTGAGAGAACTGAAAATATTTAAACAACAATATAATTTATATTGTTTCTAAATAAACAAACGTTTTATTCAGGTTTCCGGTCAAGGTGTATATTTTTTAATGTGGTTATGATATATATGACAATAACCTATTCACTTTTATACACTTTCTTTTTTTGTTTTCTAAAAAAAGTTTTTAGTTTTGTACAATAATATTGATTTAGTTAAGGTTTAGACTTAATAAGGTTAGAAACAACAGATGCCCATTTTTATAGTGGCGTATCATAAAAAATAATGTTATGGACAAACGGCTGGTTCCCAATGTTTCCGTTGATTCGGTAGTTTTTGGCTTCGACTCGATTCATTTGAATGTTTTGTTAATCGGGAGAAGTATTGTTCACGAAGGTATTCAATATCATGACTGGAAATTTCCGGGTGATTTGATCCGGTGGGATGAAGACCTCGACACTTCTTCCAAACGGATTTTGAAAGAACTGACCGGTCTGGAAAATATTTACATGAAACAGTTAAAAGCTTTTGGTGCCCTCGACAGGCTTACCAAAAGGCCCCGGGACATGTCCTGGCTGATTTCGATAGACCATCCCGAAAACCGGGTAATTACCATTCCCTATTATTCTTTGATCAATTTGAGTAAAGGTACCGATAACGGTTTAAAGCTGAACGAAAATGCAAAATGGTTCCCGGTCAATGAGGCCAAAAAATTACAATTAGCGTTTGATCACTATGAAATTCTTGAATTTGCCTTAGAGACGTTACGAAATGAGATGCGGACCAAACCGCTTGCTTTTGAATTGTTGCCCCCCAAGTTTTCTCTCAGTCAGTTGCAAAAAATTTATGAAGTCATTTTTGAAATGAACTTGGACAAAAGGAACTTCAGAAAGAAAATTGCCAACCTTAGCTATATTGTACCGTTGAACGAGAAAGAAAACGACGTCTCCCACAGGCCGGCAAAATTGTACATGTTCAGCCGGGATGTTTATCAGAAATTAAAAAGCCAAAATTTTGATTTTACCATTTAAGACAGGCAAACAAAACCAAAACCAATTTTCTTCCATTATCCGACACGGGCTAAAAAAGCAATCTATTCTTACTATTACAAGGTTTTATCCACCAGAAAAATTTTAAAAAACGTTGATGTTGGTCCTGCCAAAAAAAGGGCTGTCTTAAAAAGGCAGCCCTTTATAAATATATATAGTGGTTTGATTTTTACATCATGCCCGGCATTCCGCCACCGCCCATAGGAGGTGCGGCAGGGGCCGGCGGGTTTTCCTCTTTGTGTTCACTCAAAACACATTCTGTCGTCAGCAACATGCCGGCAATAGAAGCGGCGTTTTCAAGCGCAATGCGGGAAACCTTGGTCGGATCGATCACCCCGGTTTTAATCAGGTTTTCGTATTTTTCCGTGCGGGCATTGAAACCATAATCGCCTTTTCCGTTTTTCACTTCGTTGACTACTACGGAACCTTCCCGTCCGGCATTTTCAACAATCTGGCGCAGTGGTTCTTCCAGGGCGCGTTTCACTATTTCGATGCCAATGCGCTGGTCTTCGTTTTCGCTTTTCATTTTATCCAGTACTTCAATGGCACGGATATAAGCTACCCCGCCACCCGGAATAAATCCTTCTTCGATGGCTGCACGTGTAGAAGCCAGAGCGTCTTCAAACCGGTCTTTCTTTTCTTTCATTTCCACTTCGCTGGCTGCACCGACATAAATAACAGCTACTCCGCCGGCCAGTTTGGCAAGACGTTCCTGTAATTTTTCTTTGTCGTAGTCGGAGGTGGTGGTTTCAATCTGTGCTTTGATTTGGGCTACCCGTGCGTCAATGTTTTCCTTGGCACCTTTGCCGCTGACAATGGTTGTGTTTTCTTTGTCAATGGTAACTTTTTCGGCTTCACCCAGCATATCCAAGGTGGCATCTTCCAGTTTGTATCCTTTTTCTTCGGAAATCACGGTACCACCCGTTAAAATGGCGATGTCTTCCAGCATTTCTTTTCTTCTGTCACCAAAGCCGGGAGCTTTTACGGCAACTACTTTCAGGGAACCGCGTAAACGGTTGACAACCAATGTTGCCAAAGCTTCGCCTTCAATATCTTCAGCAATGATAAGCAAAGGTTTTCCACTTTGAACTGCCTTTTCGAGAATGGGCAGCAGGTCTTTCATGACCGATATCTTTTTATCGTAGATCAAAATATAAGGTGACTCATAAACCGACTGCATTTTTTCCGTATCGGTAACAAAGTAAGGGGAAATGTAACCACGGTCAAACTGCATTCCTTCTACCACATCCACATAAGTTTCAATTCCTTTTGATTCTTCAATGGTGATCACCCCTTCTTTTTTTACTTTGCCCACAGCTTCGGCAATCAGTTTACCGATGGTGTGATCGTTGTTGGCAGACACAGAAGCGACCTGTTCAATTCTTTCTTTGTGTTCGCCTACTTCCTGGGTTTGATCTTTCAATGATTTGATGACTTCCTCAACGGCTTTGTCAATACCGCGTTTCAGGTCCATGGGGTTGGCTCCGGCGGTAACGTTTTTCAGGCCCGTAGTAACAATGGACTGGGCTAAAACGGTGGCTGTAGTGGTTCCGTCGCCGGCCAGGTCATTGGTTTTCGAGGCTACTTCTTTTACCATTTGTGCCCCCATGTTTTCAATGGGATCGGTAAGTTCAATTTCCTTGGCAACGGTTACCCCGTCTTTGGTTACCTGCGGACCGCCAAATGATTTATCAATAATGACGTTTCTTCCTTTTGGGCCCAGTGTAACTTTTACTGCATCAGCTAATGCATCCACACCTTTTTTCAGCCCGTCTCTTGCTTCTAAATTAAATAAAATGTCTTTTGCCATTTTTTCAAGTTTTTATCTGTTATTACTAATTTTCCGAAATGTTAAATAATTGCCAGGATATCCGACTGGCTCATGATCAGGTAATCTTTTTCGTTGATGGTAATTTCTGTTCCGGCATATTTTCCGTAAAGGACACGGTCGCCGGGTTTTACTTTGATATTATTGTCTTTATCCTTTTCGGGAACAGCCACTACAAATCCCTGCGAAGGTTTTTCTTTGGCTGTGTCAGGGATAATGATTCCACTCGCTGTTTTTTCTTCTGCGGGAGCGGGTTCAACAACCACCCTGTCCCCAAGCGGTTTAATGTTCAATTTATCCATAATCTTTCTGTATTTTTCGTTAAAAATTTGAACTGTTTCCTATCTGTCATATATTATGCCAAAGCGAAGGCACAAAAAAAATGTCAGAACATCTATGACATTCTGACATTTTCCAGGCCGGGTAAACCGGATAAGCTTATTTCTTTTTCCCCGAAGGTTTTTTGCTTTGGGTTTTTTGAGCAGGATTGATGGGAGGGGCCTGAAAGTCAACTGCCGGCTGTTTCAGGTTGTTGATCTTGTTTTGCAAAGCGCTGTCCTGCATCCCTTTTTTACTGTTGCCACGCGGAATGATCATGGTGGCAGTGAGGCTGAGTACCAACAGGACAATGGCCAGTGTCCAACTGGCTTTTTCCAGAAAATCCGTTGTCTGACGGGCACCCATAAACTGGTTTCCACTCCCAAAATTGGCAGCCAGGCCGCCCCCTTTGGGGTTTTGTACCAAAACGATCAATCCCAGTACAATACATACGATTAAAATGAGTACCGAAATGAAAATATACATCTTTGTAAGCTTTAATTATTTATCTTCTTTTTCGCTTTTTCAATAAGGGCTGCAAAGTAACTACTTTTTTCCGGAAATTTCAAAATTAATTTCTCATAAATGTGTATGGCTTTCTCAAAATGCCCCTGATCCATATAAATATTTGCAAGTGTTTCACTGACAATATTTTCCTCATCTACAACGCTGCGTTTGGCATATTCCACAGGATTATAAAAGCTGCTTTTTGGCGGAGGAATGGCCGGTTCGTTTTTGATGAACGAGTCAATGATCTCGGCTTTTGAACGCTGTTTTTGTTTGGCTCCCTCTTTTTTCTTTTGTTCTTTTTCCGCTTCTATTTCACGGATGCGATCTTCGATGATTTTTTTTAATTCTTCAATGGTATAAGAACGGCTTTCGTCTTCTCCCTGTGGCTTTGCAGTGGTATTTTCCTTTACGGATACAGATGTTTTTTCTTCGGTTTTTTTGAACCCTGTCGGGGAAGGGGGAGTGGTTTCTGTTGCTTTCTTTTCTTTTTTTGAATCCTCGTCGGGCAATACGATACGTACAGTGGATGCATTGAGCCTGTCGATATGTTTTTTCAATATCCGGCGGTTGCCGGCATAAATGGCTGTTGTTTTCAGTTCTGCATCATACAGCACATTTTTATCTATATATAACTTGAGTGTTAACAGGGTATGGGCAGAGGAACAATAGGGGAAATCTTTTACCAGTGCCATCAAATCTGTGAGGGAAGCTTCCTTTAGTTTTTCGGGTTGTTGCAAGTACGTCGTAAATTGTTCCTGGTTCATAGTGCGAAGTTAAGAAAGATTTCATCACCAGTTTACCAACGCTTTATTAAAAATATTGTCTGTCAGGTCGTCAACAATTTTTTTAATCAGTTCGGCTTTTACCGATGCAAAATTGGCTGTGGATGGATAATCGCGAAACTGTGAAAATGTACTGTTAAAATCTTTGGAAGGATCCTGCTTGCTGGTATAGTGCACTTCCACCGTGATGGTAAGCCTGTTCAAAGCTGCTGTTTGGTTTCCCTGGATGGCTACCGGCGTGGTGGTGTATCCTGTTATGGCGCCGGATATATTAATGTCCCCGTTTCTTTCTACCATTTTCAGGTTCGTTTGCGAGGTAAACCTGTCACGCAGAGCATTGGTAAAATAGGCACTTAATGTGGGATCAACAATCTGGGCTTTGTTGGGAAAATATTGAATAGATATGGTTTTGGTGCCCGCAGGGATGGAAGCTCCGGTGAAAGAATAAACACCGCAGGAAGAAAAAAATAGTGAAAAGAACAGAAAAAAAATTATTGTCAGCAAAGGGATATTCCTATCTTTGATACAATTTTTGGCGGATAAGATGTTGAATGATTTTGTCAAAACCGTATAATTTTCTTTTCCGCAAAGGTAAAAATTATGCGCATTTGTGTCAAAGACAATTCAGCCTATTTCGGCCCCACACAAATTGGTAAAATGAAACGGGTATTAATTTTTTTTTCGATACTTATGCCAGGCAGCTTTCTGCTGTTTTTTCTGGTATCATGCAACAATGGCCGGGTAAAACAGGCCAAAACAAAACAAAATGTTTCTGTTGGTTCGGTTACTTTTCATCCCGGTGTTGTCTATCCCGATGTAAAATGTTCCGGTCATCCCGGTGAGTCGTATGCGTTGGTGTTGCCGGAAAATTACCAGGCGGGGAAACAATTTCCGGTAATTTTCTTTTTTGATGCCCATGCCCGTGGATGGCTTCCTGTAAAACGGTACCGTGCACTGGCAGATACTTTCGGGTTTATTTTGGTGGCTTCCAACAATTCGAAAAACGGTTTGGATGCACCTCAACGCAACCGGATCATTTACAATTTTATGGCAGATGTGGAAAAGCGTTTCTCTCTTGATCCGCAACGGATTTATACGGGTGGCTTTTCGGGCGGGGCCCGTATTGCAGCGGGTATCGGCCTTACTAACCGGGATATTGCCGGGACAATTGGTTGTGCTGCCGGTTTCCCCGGGCTGCAGCACATCAATAACAAGCAACTTGCTTATGTGGGTATTGTGGGTAATACTGATTTTAACTACCTGGAAATGAAACAGCTGTCCGAAGAACTGGAAACTGCCCACTGGCGTCATTGCCTCTTGGTTTTTGATGGCCATCATCAATGGCCCCCTTTGCAAACCATGAAAAAAGCTTTCCTGTTTTTGCAAACCGATGCCATGCGGAGGCACTTTATTCCGGTGAACGATTCAACAATTCTTTTTGTAAAGAATTTATTTGAAAAGGAGAGGATAAATGCTGTTCGCAAGAAAGATTTGCTGCTGCAATTGCAAATCGACCGACAGGCTGTAGCTTTTTTGGAAGGGCTGACCGACATAAATTCTTACCGAAAAGAGATCGAAAAATTACTGCAGGACCCCGGGTTGAAGAAAATCCGGCAGCAACAGGCTGCCCTTGCGAAAGAAGAACAACAATGGCAGCAGCTATATGCCGAAGCACTTGGAAACAAAGATGCCGGATGGTGGAAAACGGCTTTGGGGCACCTGGCCGGCATGGAAAAGACCGCCGGCACCCGGGCTCAAAAACTCATGGTCAGAAGGTTGTACAACTATCTCAGCCTTATGGCTTACCTGTATGCCGATGGAAGCCTCAAAAATCATAACACGGAAGCTGCCCGAAAATATCTGATGATCTATCAGTTCGCAGACCCGACAAATCCGGAAGTCTATTTTTTGAAAGCGCTACGTTTTGCCATGACAGGACAGACACAGTATGTCCTGCCCGCATTGCAAAAAGCTGCCGACAACGGTTTTTATGATGCCAAAAGAATGGAAAAGAATCCTTATTTTACCGGATTGCAACAAAATTTGCAGTTCAAAAAAATTCTCCGGCAGGTAATGGCCAACCCTGTAAAAGAGGAGTGATCCATGTTTTGATTTTCACTGTTTTTGTGTTATTTTTGAACAGTTAAAAACCGGAATCGTGCCACTGATTAAAAATAAAATACTATTTCTTAACAGGCAGGAGAAATGGTTTTTCAGGTTATTTCAAAAAATTAAAAAATAAATTGCCATGAAAAAGTTCGTTGTCCATCAGTTACTGCATCACGCCATTATAACCCATCCTGAACAGGTCATTGTTTCCGATGGGAAAGTTTTTACTTACAAACAGTTTTACACACGGGTTTTAAAACTGGCCAACAGCCTCAGTAAGCAAGGGGTTAAAAAAGGAACGGTCATTGGCGTTTTGGATGTTAACAGCCATCGTTTTTTGGAAATGCATTATGCCTGTTCCATGCTCGGGGCTGTTTTGCACACCATTAATTTCAGGCTGGCACCGGAACAAATGGTTTATTCCATGGTGCATGCGGGGGATGAATGGGTTTTTGTTTCAGATGTATTTGCTCCGGCAGTGAAACCGCTGTTCTCAAAATTTCCTCATTGGGTGTTTATGAGTGATAACCGTAATCAAAAACTTCCTGAAGAAGCGCAAAAGGCATTTTTTTATGAAGATTTACTGGAACAGGGCGAAGAAAAAGAGGTGGATGAAACGGAAAAAATTGAAGAAAATGATGTTTTTTCCATTTTCTACACCACAGGAACTACCGGCAAACCCAAAGGGATTCAATACAAACACCACACAATCCTTCATGGTTCCATTCAGCTTTTCCATCACCTGGCCCTGCATGAGTACGGGGCAAGGGTCAGCAGCCGTGATGTCTACATGCCGCTTATCCCCTTTTTTCATATCCATGCATGGGGCATGGCCTTTTTCCCGATATATGTTGGTGCCAAATTGGTATTGCCCGGAGCCGCTGATCCCGCCGGACAACTCAGGCTGATCCAAAAAGAAAAAATAAGCTGGATGAACATGGTCCCGACCCAGTTGCAAATGCTCCTTGACCAAAAAGGGTTCGGAAACATAAAGGTACTGACAGGAGGCAGTCCGTTCGCCTCAGGGATTGCTAAAAAAGCGCATCAGGCCGGGGTCGCTTTCAGTCTGATCTACGGAGGGTCTGATCAACTGGGGACAGCTATTTCCATCGTTCCCGAGGATGTTGATCCCGATACGGAAGAAGCTTTGGAATGGAGACGTGTGGGAATGCGCCCGTTGCCACTGGTGGAAGTGTCTGTTAAAGACAAAGAAGGCCATGAAGTACCGCACGATGGTGAAACACTTGGTTCGGTATGGGTGAGAAGCCCCTGGTTGCCTGATGGGTATTACAAAGAACCGGAAATTACCAAAGAACATTTTATCGATGGCTGGTTCCGTACGGGCGACCTGGGTTTTTTCCACAAAAATCATTTGCTTTATGTGGCCGACAGGGAAGGGGATGCCATTAAAAGCGGAGGTGAATGGATTCCTACGGGAATGCTCGAAGCACTTATTTCGGAACATCCTGCCGTGGCACAGGTGGCTGTGATCCCCAAAAAAGATGAACACTGGGGGCAACGTCCCCTGGCGGTAGTGAAAACATCGGGAAAAGTGGATGAGAAAGCGATTTCCGATTTTCTGCTTTCAAAAGTCCGGGAAGGAAAGCTGGCCAAATTCTGGATTCCGGACGCTTTTATTTTTGTAGACGATATCCCCCTTACCAGTGCGGGTAAACTGAATAAAAAAGTGCTTCGGGACCGTTATTCCGAAACGGTGTAATCCTCTCTTAAAAACATGTACTTTTACTGGAAAAAAGATAAAGGGTAGAAGAAGCAAAATTGTTCCAAAAAGTTATTAAAAAAAGTAACGTTTAAAAAAATAAATCATGTCAATCGATCAGTTATTAACCAAAGAAGAGTTAGCCCTGCGCGAAAGGGTGCAGGATTTTGTAAAATGGGTTCCCAGTCAATTGTTGCTGGACATGGATGCCGACAAGGTCAGGTATCCCATGGAATTTATCCGCGAGGCCGGAAAACGACACCTGCTGGGCCTGCGCTTCGATAAAAAATGGGGAGGTTCAGGCATGCCTTGGACCAGTGAAATGGTTGCCCTCGAAGAAATGGGCTTGTTGGGGACATCGCTCGGATGCCTTTATTCGCTGTTTTCCATAGTGGGTGAAGCCATTCATGTATTTGGTACCGAAGAACAAAAAGAACGTTTTCTGGTTCCCATGTTAAAAGGAGAAATTGGTGTGGCCGAAGGGCTTACCGAACCCAGGGGCGGTTCCGACTTTTTTGCTGCTACTACCAAAGCAGTGCGTAAAGGGGATGTGTTTTACCTGACCGGCCAAAAACGCTTTGTTGTGGGGGCCGAAGGGGCTGATTTGTTGCTGGTCTACGCAAAAGTAGATGGCATTGATGAAGCCAAAAAATCCATGACGGCGTTTCTTGTGGAGCGCGGCCCTGGCGTGGAAGTCGAACATGTATACGGGCTTATGGGTACCCGTGGTGGTGGAACCGGGCGGCTGGTGTTTAAAAACGCCGCTGTCCCCTTGAAAAATGTGCTCGGTGGTGAAGCCGGCATAGGGAATGGTACACGTGTGTTCCATCAAATGATGATCCCGGAAAGGCTTACCTCTGCAGGCGCTGCTGTTGGAATGGCACGGGGTGCTTTTGAAGTGGCTGCCCGGTATGCTGACAAAAGAAAAGCTTTCGGTCATAAAATACGTATCTTCGAAGCGGTGAGCACCAAAGTTTCGGAAAGCCTGACGTTGCTGGACGCTTCCAGGGCTATCAACCACATGGCCGCCAGAACAGCTGATGCCCCTGTATCTGCCGGTCAAATCAGGCAGATGGTTTCCGAAGCCAAAAAATTTTCCACCGAGTCGGCGTGGAAAGTGGTAAACCATGCTATGCAAATTATGGGCGGAATCGGGTATACCAATATTTATCCGGTTGAAAAAATGCTTCGTGACACGCGCCTTATCACTATTTGGACCGGCACCAACGAAATCATGGATTTGGTGATTCAACACGAGTTTTATAAAGAATTTCTAATGCAGGCCCAAAAAGGCCGCGATATTGAAAACGATGCCGAAGGAGCTGACCTGCCGGATGAAAAGATTTATAACGACGAGGAATAACCCGAACTTCCATTGATTTTATTTTGCACTAAAGTTTGATACATGAGTGTTGAAAAACCGATAATATTTCGGGGAAGCATTCTTTTTTTATCAGCGTGGACAGGCCTTTTGCTTTGGGTTTATGCCGTGTCGGGCGTTGACTGGTTTCTTCCCGGCGACTTTGGGTTTCGTACAGCCATGGCTTATCACGGATTGTTGATACCGGCATGGATGATGATAGTACTGGCCTATGTCAGATATACGGAATGTTCAGGTTTTATGAGAAAATTTATCCGGACCGGGGTTGTTTTGGGTGGTTTTTTAACAGGGTTGGGAGCGTTATTTATTTATGGGGAAGGACTCTCGTTTTGGACTGTTGTTCAGGTTACAGGCATGGTGATTGCC
>JALUYM010000281.1 GCA_027018745.1 Bacteroidales bacterium
ATTATAAGACATTTCAAGAACAATAATACTGCCGGGATTATCTATCGACAATGCCCGGGCAAAGTATTTCATCAGATTTTGCAGGCTGATGCTCCCGAGATAATCTCCTTTTTCGTTTAGTACCGGAACCAAACTCAGGTTTTGCTCGTTTATTAGTTTTAAAACATCGTATATGTGTTGGTAGTCAAAAACATAAGGGTTTTTTAGGGAAAGTTTGTGATTGCCCAACGGTTCATCAAAGTTGTTCAGGTCATAAATGTCGAGTTCCGAAATTAAGCCCAGAAACTTTTGGTCGTTGACGATGGGCAAATGCGAAACTTTGTATTCTTCCATCCATCCCAGGGCTGTTTTCCCCGTGTCGGAAGTTTTAAGTGGCATGATACCATCGGTGATAAGGTTTTTTGCAATCATTTATCCTCCTATTAGTACAGCAAAGATAAAAGAAAGGAGAAATGCAAATAAAAACTTTGGCTTTTTTCTTTTTTGGCGTCAGCATCATCCTGACATAGGGGGGTGTCCCTCATTGTTTTTCCATTCCTGATCCTAAAAATCTTTTTATCCATGGTCCGGTACCATAAATTAAAAGCATGATATAGAATACCTGCATTGGTTTTATGTTTATGCTCTTAAAGTTGAAATAATATCCGACAAAAAGAGCCAATATAAAGTCTATGAGGACCTAAATATAGGGACAAAGAATTTTTTTCATCTTTCTGCCTCCAAATTTATAAAGAAGGGTATAAAACTCAAAATTATAAAAAACCCCTGAAAACAAACCTGTTAACAGGGGTCGGGTACCTGAGGCGGGACTTGAACCCGCACGAGCGCAATGCTCATTGGATTTTAAGTCCAACGTGTCTACCAATTCCACCACTCAGGCATATGCCTAAGAAAAAATCCCGTCCCGAAGTGAACGGGTCCGGGATTATTGAGCGGGAAACGGGACTCGAACCCGCGACCCCGACCTTGGCAAGGTCGTGCTCTACCAACTGAGCTATTCCCGCGCTTCAAATGGGACTGCAAATGTAAAACTTTTTTTATTTTACAAATAACGATTTGAAAAAATTTTGAATTTTTTCTCCTTCATTGCCAGGAGTGATAATACTTTAGGAAATGTTTTTCAGTAACTTTTTGATTTCGTTCAGCTTCATGAGCGCTTCCACAGGGGTGAGCGTATCAATATCGGTGTTCAGGATGTCCTGTTTGATTTGTTGTAGCAGCGGATCGTCAAGCTGGATGAAACTGAGTTGAAAATCATCGGCAGCAGGGACATGGTGCAGCTCTTCCTCCAGTTCTTTGTGAGAGTGCGTTTTTTCTAATACCTTCAATAATTCTTTGGCCCGGTTTAAAACTTTTGGGGGCATACCTGCCATTTCAGCCACATGAATGCCGAAACTGTGTTCGCTGCCGCCTTTTTTCAGCTTACGCAAAAAAATGACCCGGTTGCCCATTTCCTTAATGGAAATATGAAAATTCCGGATACGTGGCAAACCGGCAGCCATTTCGTTTAGTTCATGGTAATGCGTGGCAAACAGTATTTTAGCCCGGTATGCCGGATGGTTGTGCAAGTATTCCACAATGGACCAGGCAATGGAAATGCCATCGTAGGTGCTGGTCCCGCGCCCGATTTCATCGAGTAAGATAAGGCTGCGGTTGGAGATATTGTTCAGAATGCTGGCCGTTTCGTTCATTTCTACCATGAAAGTAGATTCTCCCGATGAAATGTTGTCGGAAGCGCCTACGCGGGTAAAAATTTTGTCCACCAGCCCGATGTTTGCCGAAGCGGCCGGGACAAAACTCCCCATTTGCGCCATCAAAACAATGAGCGCCGTTTGCCGCAACAGCGCCGATTTTCCCGACATGTTGGGTCCGGTGAGGATAATAATTTGTTGTTTTTTGTTGTCGAGGTAAACATCGTTGGCCACATAATGTTCATCCTGCGGCAGGTTTTGTTCGATGACAGGATGACGGCCGGCCTTTATGTCTATGGCATACCCCTCATTTATTTCCGGAAGGTGATAGTCATTTTCGACAGAAACAACGGAAAAGGAAACCAGGCAGTCCAGGGTGGCCAGCAGGGAAGCATCCAGTTGTATGGGCTTGACGAAAGTGGCAGTATGACGTACCAGTTGCTCAAAAAGTTGCTGCTCCAGCATTAGTATTTTATCTTCGGCACCAAGAATTTTTTGTTCGTATTCTTTCAATTCTTCGGTAATATACCGTTCCGAATTGGTGAGGGTTTGTTTGCGGTGCCATGTTCCTGGAACTTTTTCTTTATGGGTGTTGGTTACTTCAAGATAGTAGCCGAAAACATTATTATAGCCTATTTTTAAAGAGGATATCCCCGTGCGCTCACTTTCGCGTTGCTGGATTTGCTGCAGGTAATCTTTTCCGGAATAGGTAATTTTGCGTAAATCATCCAATTCTTTCGATATTCCGTCTGCTATAACGTTGCCCTTGTTAACGGTAATGGGCGGGTCTTCTTTGAGTTCGGTATTTAATTTGTTTGCCAGAGAACTGCACGGATTGATTTGTTCGGCCATTTTCTGCAAAGCAGACAGGCCGCTTTCGGAACAAATGGCTTTTATTTTTGCAACCGAATAAAGTGAGCGCTGCAACTGCTTCATTTCGCGCGGATTGATGCGGTAAGTAGCAACTTTGGAAACAAGCCGCTCCAAATCCCCCAGTTTTTTGAATTCGGGACGGATTTGTTCAACCGTTTCGGGATGTTCATTGAAAAATTGTACCACGCGAAGACGCTCATCAATGGCCGTTTTTTCTTTTAGGGGAAGCGTAAGCCATCGTCGCATAAGGCGGGCTCCCATGGGCGAATCGGTTTTGTCAATAACCTGAAGCAGGGAATTTCCGCCTTCAAATAACGGATATATCAGTTCCAGGTTGCGAATGGTAAACTTATCTAACCAAACATGTTTTCCTTCATCAATACGGCTTATCTTGGAAATATGCTCCAGTTTGTCGTGATGGGTTTCATACAGATAATGAATGGCTGCCCCGGCTGCAATAATTCCCTCGGTAATATCGTCTACACCAAAACCTTTGAGGGATGCTGTCTTAAAATGGCGAAGTAAAATATCACGACCGAAATCTTCGCGAAATACCCAGTCATCGAAAAATGTCAGGTAAAACCGGTCACCAAATATTTCCCTGAATCGTTCTCTTTTCTGGCGTTGAACGATCACTTCGCTGGGTACAAATCCCTGCAGCAATTTATCAATGTAATCTTTGTTGCCACGGGCCATAAAAAATTCGCCGGTGGAAATGTCTAACAACGAAATTCCCGATATGCCATCAGTCAAATGTACAGCAGCAAGAAAATTGTTCTCTTTCTGTTCCAGCACATTGTCGTTGAGCGAAACACCCGGTGTGACCAGTTCGGTAACACCGCGTTTTACTATTTTTTTGGCCAGCTTGGGGTCTTCCAGCTGGTCGCAAATAGCCACTCGGTATCCTGCCCTGACCAGTTTGGGGAGGTAGGTGTCAACAGCATGATGTGGAAATCCGGCAAGCTCCACAAACGAAGCAGCCCCGTTGCGCCTTTTGGTGAGCACAATGCCCAAAATCTGTGAAGTTTTAATGGCATCCTCACCGAAAGTTTCGTAAAAATCACCCACACGAAACAACAACAAAGCATCAGGATATTTCGCCTTGATGTTGTTGTATTGTTTCATTAAAGGTGTTTCCACGTATTTTCCCATGAAGTTTGTGCTTTTAAACTGCACAAAGATAATCATTGCGCTGTTTTTTGAAAGCGGGGATTTTCCTTCCCTGAAAGAAGGATGTCATTACATTACGACGAAGTAAGACAGACTTTACGCTTTAATCGCCATTAAAACCGGTAATTGATGAAAAGTGACAAGGGTGTCTGGATGGTTACAAATGAACTTTTGCTTATCGTTTTCCTAGGAGAGGCATTAGTAACACTGTAATCATCTTTTTTGTGCGAATGCATAAAGTACAAGGAACCTTCTGTTGATAAGGATAATCTCGAATTTAAGGCAAACTCAAATCCGATAACAGGTCCGATTCCCCAGGTAAATGTTTTGGATTTGGTCTCCGATTTAAAAATAGATGTTGAGGTATGAACGCCATTTTGTTGGGTATAAGAATATCCTGTTAAAAGATCGCCACCGTAGTAAAATAACCATCTTTTGCCGAAAGGGTTTCTGAACTCATAACCCAACCGTGCACTAAAACGGTAAGATTTTATTTTGAGCTGATCTTGCATGTTTGTCTGGCTATTTGTCTGATTCCGGTTTAGTGAATTCCCTCCGATACCAAACCGCAGGGCATGATTTTTCTTTAGTAATCTTTTGTAACTGACAATGTAATTATTTGAATACCCGGTATTGCCTCCAAAATTAACAAGGTTCTTAATGAACCACGTAACATCAATACCAATCTCATTTTTGGCATTTCCCTGTGTGAAAAGATTAATTTTTATTGGAAGAGGATTTGTAAGTGAGACTGTATCCTGCTGTTGTGCTAAAGCGGATACCATTATACCAAAAAATGTAACAATAAGGAATAAACGTTTCATGAATGATGAATTAGGATTTGATTACAAAAATAAAAAAATAATTAAATTTTTGACTTGGTAATAAGTTTCTTTATTTTCAATCTTTCTGGTGCAGGGCTGCCTGAAAGATTATAGTTTGCCAATGACGGATAACTCTCACTAATGGGCCGGGAATTTATTCCCGGGCCGATCATAGGCAATTTCTAAAAAAAAACTTGACAAGTCTTTTAGAATGTTGTATTATTGCAATATCATTTTAATATTATAAAAATATTAACCATGAAAAGAGAAGAAAAAATATTTCACCCTGTATCCGGTTATTATGCAATAACCATTATTTTATTATTTATTATTTTACCTGTATTGGCCATTATTTACGATCAAATGGTTTGGCCGGTTGTTTTTATCGTTCTCGGACTGTTTGGGCTTCCTGGACTGGTAGCGGTGGCTCCCAACGAGTCGCGTGTGTTGATTTTGTTCGGTGCTTACAAAGGTACCATCAAAGGCAACGGGTTTTGGTGGGTTAATCCGTTTTTTGTACGGAAAAAAATATCGCTGCGGGCACGTAATCTGGACAGTGAGCCCATAAAGGTAAACGATAAGCTGGGAAACCCCATTATGATCGGTGTGGTGATGGTATGGCGGGTACGGGATACCTACAAAGCTGCATTTGATGTGGACGATTACACATTGTTTGTGGACATTCAGAACGAGGCTGCCATCAGGAAACTGGCCGGGCGTTATCCTTACGATAACTTAGAAGATGAAAGTGCACACCTGACTTTGCGCAGCAGCAGCGAAGAGGTTAACAATATGCTGGAAAAAGAGATTACCGAAAGGCTGGCCATTGCCGGAATTGAGGTGATGGAGGCACGGATCAATTATCTGGCGTATGCCAAAGAGATTGCTGGTGCCATGCTGAAAAGGCAACAGGCTTCGGCTATTGTGGCTGCCCGTACCAAAATTGTGGAAGGTGCCGTTGGTATGGTGGAAATGGCATTGAATGAGTTGTCAAAAAAACACATTATTGATTTGGATGAAGAGAAAAAAGCCGCTATGGTAAGTAATCTGATGGTGGTGTTGACTTCCGACAAAGATATTTCGCCTGTGGTGAACACAGGAACATTGTATCAATAAAGAAAATTCCAAATCATAAAGCTGAAAACCTGAAAATTGAAATTTTTTTTTGGTTTTTGGAATTTATCTGTGAATTTAGTTTTGAATATTTTATGGCAACATGTTGAATTTGATTTTAAAAAATGGAACCTGGTAAAAAAAATAAAATATTTTTCCATGAGGAACAGCGATTTTCCAACAGTCCCATGAAATGGATTTTTCCTGTGATTTTTCTGCTAAGTGTCGGCCCACTGGCATATGGTGTATACCAACAGCTTATACTGGGAAAGCCCTGGGGGGATCACCCCTCTTCCAACAGCGGACTGGTTCTGACCTTTATTTTTGTTTTTGTTTTTATGACGGTCCTTTGGCTGGCTTTTTCATTATCAAAACTTCATGTTACCATTGATCCCGAAGGAATTCATTATCGTTTTCCTCTTTTTATCAGGAAATGGAGGACCATAAAGAAGGAACAAATTGCCGGTTATCAGGTACGAAAATACTCACCTATGCTGGAATACGGCGGATGGGGTTATCGCAGGCTCCATGGTTTTAGGACACGCAAAAACGGTATTGCTGTTAATGTGAGCGGGAAAATCGGATTGCAGCTTTATTTTAATAATGGAAAAAAGATGCTCATCGGAACCCGCCGGCCTGCGGCTATAGAACGTGCCATGAAAAAATTGATGGCGGAAAACGAACAAATCGATGACTAAGAAAAAACCATTTGTACTTCGGCTTCAGCCGGAAATGATGAAAGCCATTGAAAAATGGGCAGCGGATGATTTTCGTAGTATCAACGGTCAAATAGAGTGGATACTGAGTGAAAGTTTGAAAAAAGCAGGGCGGTGGAAAAAGACAGGAAGTGACAAGGGAAATGATAAAGTGGGGCAGTTTAAGTAAATTTAGCGCAAAACAAATTGCTATTCAATAAATTATAAATTTTTACAACTATGAAATATTGTTTTTTTATTCTTTTATGGTTTTTCTTCCCCTTTCACCATTTAATGGCCCAACAAGGAAAGGAAGTAACATTACATACACCGACTGGAGATATTCAGGGAACTTTACTGATACCCCAAAGCAAAGGGAAGGTTCCCGTCGCTTTGCTCATAGCCGGTTCCGGGCCTACCGACCGCAACGGAAACAACCCTGTGATGAAAAATAATGATTTAAAGATGTTGGCAGAAGCGCTTTACAAAAATGGCATTGCTTCTTTACGGTACGACAAAAGGGGCATTGGCGCCAGCAGGCAGGCCGGATTGACGGAAAGCAAACTTCGTTTCGGGCAGTATATTAATGACGCCAAAAGTTGGGTTGATTTGTTGAAACAAAACAAAAAGTTTAGTTCCATTGTGGTCATCGGACATAGTCAGGGTTCACTTATCGGAATGGTGGTTTCGCAGGACAAAGCAGTGAGCAAGTTTGTTTCGCTGGAAGGTGCC
This sequence comes from Bacteroidales bacterium, assembly GCA_027018745.1. Lineage (GTDB taxonomy): Bacteria > Bacteroidota > Bacteroidia > Bacteroidales > F082 > Sulfidibacterium. The sequence goes on from JALUYM010000281.1 coordinate 7,099, forward strand.
GGTGAACCCATTGATGTTGTCTTAAGAAAACAACTGGAAAGTCAGCCGGAATATGTAAAAAGAATTGCTTTCCCCATTTTGGATTCGTTGGAGGCAGGAAAAATGGTTGACAGCGTTCCTCCTATGTTAAATACTTTGTTTCGTCTGTCCATTCAGCCTTATCTTATGTCGTGGTTTCGTTACAATCCACAAAAGGAAATTGCCAAATTGCATAAGCCGGTGCTTCTTGTACAGGGGACTACCGACATTCAGGTATCATTGACCGATGCCGAAAATTTAAAAAAAGCCGATCCATCTGCCAGATTGCTGATTATTAAGGGAATGAACCATATCCTTAAAAACGCTCCCGCCAATCGACAGGAAAACATCAGAACCTATTACCTGCCGGATTTGCCGCTGAACAAAGAACTGGTTACCGGTGTGGTGAATTTTATCAAAGAGTAGAAAAAGACAAAAAAAGTGGCGGGGATTTTTTCTTTTTCTCAATAAAAGCTGTGAATTTTAATTGTAGTTTTTGCCAATGGAGGGGCTTTCTAAATCGAAAGTTTCTTACATTTTTGAAAACTTTAAGATAAAAGTGGTAACTTTGAAAACAGAATAAGGAACCGTTTATGGAGATTAAAACAGATTTATATTTGGGTGACAGTAAGGAAGTTCTGAAGCAGTTTCCTGACAATTCAGTTGACCTTATCTTTACTTCACCTCCGTATGCCGATCAAAGAAAAAAGACCTATGGCGGAATTTCCCCTGAAAAATATGTTGAATGGTTCCTGCCCATATCTGAGCAATTGTTTCGCATATTGAAACCTGATGGAACTTTTGTGCTGAACATTAAAGAAAAGGTGGTTAACGGAGAAAGGAGTACTTACGTTCTGGAACTTATTTTAGAGATGAGGAAGCAGGGATGGTTGTGGACAGAGGAGTTCATTTGGCATAAAAAGAACAGTTATCCGGGGAAATGGCCCAACCGGTTCCGGGATTCATGGGAAAGATTGCTTCAATTTAATAAGAGCAGAAAGTTTAATATGTACCAGGAAGCGGTCATGGTGCCCAGGGGCGACTGGGCGCAAAAAAGGCTTAGTAAATTAAGTGAAACGGATCGCAAAAGGGATGAATCCAAAGTGGGGAGCGGTTTTGGGAAAAATATTTCTAATTGGCTGAATAGGGAGAAAGTTTACCCGACCAACGTCCTGCACATGGCTACTGAATGTAACAACAAAAATCACAGCGCAGCTTTTCCCGAAAGTTTACCCGAATGGTTTATTAAACTTTTTACAAAACCCAATGATGTCGTATTGGACCCGTTTATGGGCTCAGGCACAACAAATGTTGTGGCAAACAAGATGCACCGAAATTCCATTGGGATTGACATTTTGCCGGAATATTATCACATGGTCAGACAAAAAATGGCCGTTACCGATTATGTATTATTTGATCCGTTAGTTGAAGATGGGAACGCTTAATAAAGAAGATATTCTTCAATATGTTGAAGAAAATATTGGCACTTTTCATGAAAAAAGAATTGCCAGTCTTGATGGTTTGAAGTTGTCAAAGGTATTAAAAAGAAAAAATCCCTATTTGTTCAAAGCCAAGTATGTCCTAACTGCACACGAAATCATAAAAGGTTTAGTGGATGCCCATATTTCTTCCAGTGAAGAGGGGATCTTCGGTGACTGGCTTGAAGGACTTGCTGTTTTTATCAACGAAAGGGTTTATGGCGGCTGGAAATCCGGTATTCGCAATATCGATCTGGAATTTGACCAAGAAGGTTTCAGGTACATTGTGAACATTAAATCGGGACCTAACTGGGGGAACAGCAGCCAGATTAAAAAAATGGAATCGGATTTTAACACAGCCAGAAGAACATTACGTACAAGTAATTCCCATTTAAACATTGTTGCCGTAAATGGTTGTTGTTACGGGATTGATAACCGACCTGACAAAGGGAGTTATTTTAAATATTGTGGCCAGAGGTTTTGGACTTTTATTTCTGGAAATGAGACGCTTTATACTGATATCATAGAACCATTGGGATACAAAGCCAAAGAAAAAAATGACACCTTTTTGCAATCTTATGCCCGGATGATCAATAAGTTTACCCGCGAATTTATGTCGGATTTCTGTTTTTCCGATGGCAATATTGACTGGGAAAAACTGGTAAAATATAATTCAGGCATCAAGAATCAATGATCTTCATATAAAAAAAATTCTTACTTTTGTCAAAGATATTGGTTAAGGGAATCCTGTGAAAATCAGGAGCTGTCCCCGCAGCCGTAAGTCGTAGTAGCAGTTTTTGGCTACCTTAGTGCCACTGTCACGCCCCTGGTGTGATGGGAAGGCCGTCAAAAATGCGACAAGCCGGAAGACCTGCCTTTATCGTTTTTTCGAAGCTTTCGGTGGAAAAGCAGGAGGAAAATCCCATTTCTTCCCTCTTTTATTTCCGGTTGGCTTACGAAAATTAAGTTTTAATTTTTGTAATGTTTAACTAAATGATTTTCAAATGAAAAAATTTTATTTTTTGAGAGTATTAATTGTTACAGGAGTGCTGTTGCCTGTTTTTTTGCAGGCACAGATTTCCACTTTCGATGATTTGAAACTGGATTCTGCCAACGCTTATTGGAATGGTTCCGACACAACGGGCGGCTTTCGGAGCGGTAGCGTTTATTTTTACAATGATTACAATCTGTCTTATCAAAGTTGGTCGGGTTTTGCTTATTCCAATGTAAAAAATGACACCACACCCGGTTATGCCAACCAGTATGCCGCCATTACCGGCTCCGGTGTTTTTCATTCTTCCAAATATTCTGTGGTTTATGCTTATTCTCCTGCCAGTTTGAAGCTGAAAGGCGCTTTGGCCGGAAAGATTCTGAAAGGAATGTATGTGACCAATTCTACGTATGCTGCTCTTTCTATGAAAAACGGTGATGCTTATGCCAAAAAATTCGGAGGTTCCGATGGTAATGATCCCGACTGGTTCAGGCTAACGGTAAAAGGTTATGACAAAGGGAAATATACTGATTCCGTTAATTTTTACCTGGCCGATTATCGTTTTAAAGACAACGACAGCGATTATATTGTGAAAACCTGGAAGTGGGTTGACCTGCAGAAACTGGGTGCTGTGGACAGCCTTACTTTTGTGTTGCACTCCAGCGATACCGGAAAATACGGCATGAATACTCCGGCATACTTTTGCATGGATAATTTTAACGATACGGTTTACAAGCATACTTCCATTTCCACATTCGATGATGTGAGCCTTGATCCCGTGAATGCCTACTGGAACGGTTCTGACCTGGCGGGAGGTTTTACCAGCGGG
>JALUYM010000282.1 GCA_027018745.1 Bacteroidales bacterium
GTAAAATCGGAAAAATAGAAAGCAAAATAAAGCCCCAGGATGAAGGCGGCCAGGGAGGCCACTTCAATAATCAGCCCCTTTTTGTAGCCGTTGTACCCAAACCACAAAAGCGGGACCAGCAAAATAATATCCAACAGGTTTATGCTCATGTCTTTCTTGTCAACAACCAAAAGTATAAAAAAAGGAATCATTAACACAATTTTTAATCGACAATTACTCTATCCCCTCCTGGGAGGGGTGCAGGGGTGGGTCACTAACAAAAGATATTTATTTGCAGATTTAAAATGTTCTATATTCAAAAACAACAGGTTAACTCTAAACAATTTTAATAAATTTGAAAACGATAAAAAGGAAAATCGGTAACCAAATTTTCAATTCGCGAGTGACTCCATCCCCTTCCGCCTAAGGCGGAGACAGGGGTGGGTTTACCTGTTCTTCTCTATCCAGTAAGAAATCGTCCGCAGGACATTCGGCATATCATTTCTGACTTCCCGGTCATCAAAACGCAAAAACCGGACACCCAGGTTTTCAAGGATTTTTTGCCGTTTTTCATCCCGGGCCAGCACCTCTTCATAATCGTGGCTTATCCCGTCTATTTCAATGGCCAGCATTAAATCTTTACAATAAAAATCGACGATAAAATTGTCAATGGGACGCTGACGATCAAAATCGTAGCCCAGCATTTTTTTCTGTTTCAGTTCATTCCACAACAAAACTTCTGCAAATGTCATGTTTTTTCGCAGGGCTCTGGCCAACGGTTTCAATTTAGGATTGTATGGAATTATCTTGCGGCGTACCATAGCATTTTTCACTTTCCGTCACCGGGAACTACAACACCAACAAAGTTAGTCAAAATTAAAATATGCTCTTTTAGATTTTGAACAGGGTGGTTGTTTAATGTTTAAATTGTTTTTTATAAAACTATGAAAACCAGAAATCAACTTCATTACCACAACCGGCTTGACCCACCCCTGCACCCCTCCCAAGAGGGGATGGAGTTATTTACCAATTGAAGATTGTATTAATGATTCCTTATTTTATGGTTTGTAATTTATCGAAGTAAACAGGAAATCCCCTCCAGGGAGGGGTAGGGGTGGGTTTGTCATCACTATCCCGTAATCCGCAAATGCTTGCGCGGGATGTTCAGGATAATGGCACTGCCCACCACTTCTATCTCCACTTTTACGCGGTTTTTTCCGTTCACCTTAACCAGCTTGCCTTTCAGGCCGGTGAGCTTACCCGACATCACCTCCACCTCTTTTCCCACTTCCCAAACCTGGTCACCGTTGATTTCAGGGTCTTTTTCCGAAAGGTAGATTTTTATGGCATCGATTTGCTGCGGGGGCACCGGCACCGCTTTTCCTTCAAAACTGATATACTTCACCGCCCCACGGGTTTGCAGTACTTTGTAATACTCCTTCGGTTCGATGTGCACAAAAATATACGACCTGAACAGCGGTTCCTCCACCCATTTTTTCCGGTCGCTCCACTGCTTCAGCCGTTTTTCCAAAGGCAGATAAAATTCAATGCCCGTACCTTCGAGCTCAAGGGCCACTTTTTTCTCCGTACGTGATTTCACATACAGCGCGTACCATATTTTTTCTTTACCCATAGGTGTTGAATTTTACCACTTGTTCGTACTTTTTCCTGATTTTCTTCCGGTGTTTGTAATTTTCGGGGGTGTAACCCAGGGTTATCAGCAAAGGCACGTTTTTCCTTTCCGGGACGTACAGCAGTTCTTTCACCTTTTTTTCGTCAAACCAGCCC
>JALUYM010000283.1 GCA_027018745.1 Bacteroidales bacterium
CGGCTATCTTTACCGAGCCGGAAAGGTTGAAGAAGCCTATTTCGATATTGAACAGGCTGTTAAAATCAATTTTGATGAACATCAGGATTTATTGCAATATCTTCCTGAACTACTTGACGAGCCAAGGTTTGTCGAGATTCTGGATCTTTATAAAAAACCCAATCGTTAACATAAAAACTTAATAAAATGAATATTTCACTGAATTTTATTCCCGAAAGATCTGAACATCCCAGATCCAATGGCATTACTATGGTCATGGACAAAGGTATCGGGATGAACCAGGCCCAAGATCTGGTAGAAACTGCCGGCAATCTGATTGACCTTTTAAAGCTTGGATTTGGCACATCCTATATAAATCAGAATGTTAAGAAAAAAATTGCATTGTATAAAAAGCATGGTATCCGTGTTTATCCCGGCGGAACACTTTTTGAGGCTTTTGCCATCAGAAACCAGTTTGATGATTTCCGCCGTTTTCTGGATAAGCTGGGTTTTGACGCCGTAGAAATTTCAGATGGCTCTATGGAAATGGACCACGATAAAAAGTGTGAATATATCCATGAGCTATCCAAAGATTTCCTGGTAGTCTCGGAAGTAGGTTCAAAAATTGCCGGACTGGAAATTCCTATTGCACAATGGGTTTCACAGATGGAATCGGAACTTAAATCAGGCTCTTTCAAAGTAATTGCCGAAGCCCGCGAAAGTGGTACGGTAGGTATTTACGATAAACACGGTGAAGCCAATTTTGAACTTATCAGCGAGATTTCCAAACATTTACCACTAGACAACATATTGTGGGAAGCACCTCAGAAATCACAACAAGTATGGTTTATCAAACATTTTGGAGCCAATGTAAATCTTGGAAATATAGCGCCAACGGAAATTATCCCGTTGGAAACGCTGCGTTTAGGATTACGTGGTGATACTTTTATGCATTTTCTGCCCGATAATCTGAAACAATAGGCAGACTGTATCGGGGGAATACATCTTCGAAAATATCTTCCTATGGATAATTCATCTTTACCAGGGCTGTTCAGCAGTCAGCAGCTTTTTTTTGCAAGCGGGAAAACCCGAAAAGTTTCTTTCCGAAAGGAAGCGTTGAAAAAACTGCGTTCAGCCATTCTCATGCACGAAGAGGAACTCAACGAGGCGTTGTATAAAGATTTACACAAATCGCCTTTTGAGTCCTATGCAACGGAAATTGGTTTTGTACTGGATGAATTGCGCTTCCATTTGAAAAAACTGCACCAATGGGCCAGGCCCAAAAGGGTTGGGTCTTCTGTTATTAGCTTTCCTGCAAAAGGTTATAAAACTTATGAACCTCTCGGTACAGTGTTAATAATAGCGCCATGGAACTATCCGTTTCAGCTTATGATGGCACCGCTGATTGGCGCTGTTTCTGCCGGAAATACGGTAATTATTAAGCCCTCTGAAATTGCAGAAAATACAGCACTGGTTATCCAAAAAATGATAAACTCCAGTTTTGAAAAAGAATATATCCACGTTGTAACAGGTGGCGTGGATGTGTCGCAAGAGCTGCTAAAGCTGAAGTTCAATCATATTTTCTTTACGGGAAGTCCGCGGGTTGGGAAAATAGTGATGCAATCGGCAGCAAAGATGATGGTTCCGGTAACCCTTGAACTGGGAGGGAAAAGTCCTTGTATTGTAGACGAAACAGCACCACTAAAATTAACAGCACGCCGGATTGTCTGGGGAAAAATGTTGAATGCCGGCCAAACCTGTATTGCCCCCGATTATCTTTAT